>JBIKKL010000197.1:0-7946 GCA_044360365.1 Burkholderiales bacterium
GAAGTGCTCGCAGGCGCCGACAGCCTGCAGAAAAGCTCGCTCGGCGGGGTGCGCGCCGCTGCCGAGATACTCAACTACCTGCCGAGCGCCCAGAGCAACCAGATCATGGAGAGCATGCGCGACAGCAATGCCGAACTCGCGCAATCGATCCTCGACGAGATGTTCGTGTTCGAAGATCTGCTCCAGCTCGACGATCGCGGCATCCAGACAGTGCTGCGCGAAGTGCAGTCCGAGTCGCTCATCGTGTCGCTCAAGGGCTGCAGCCAGGAGCTGCGCGACAAGATCTTCAAGAACATGTCGAGCCGCGCGGCGGAAATGCTGCGCGAGGACCTCGAAGCCAAGGGGCCGGTCAAGCTCTCGGAAGTCGAGAAGGAACAGAAGGAGATCCTCGTCATCGTCCGCCGTCTGGCAGACGAAGGGCAGGTGGCGATGGCCGGCAAGGGCGACGATGCCTACGTGTGATTTCACCAAACGTGAAGAGTGAACGGTGAACAGCTCCGTGGCGGCAAGTTCGCAAGGGATGTATCCAAACGTCACCACTGCGCCAAGGCGCGAACCTTCACCTTTCACCCTTCACTGTTCACCTGAGCGAAGCGAAAAGCCATGTCCACGTTCATTCCCAAGGACCGCAGCGGCGCGTACCAGCCGTGGAAGCTGACCAGCCTCGAGGGCGGCGCCGGCAAGAAGCCTCCGGACGACCCCAAGGCGCAGGCTGAGCGGCTCGCCAAGGAGCGCGCCGAACGCGTCAAGATGATCAATCAGCAGGCGTACCGCGAAGGATACGACGCAGGCTACGCACGGGGCTCGGCCGTCGCGGCGAGCGAAGCCGCCCGACTGGCAGACCTGGTGGGAAGCGCTCGTCTGGAGATGAGCACGCTCGAACAGAACGTCGCCGAAGATCTGTTGCGCCTGGCCCTCACGCTGGCACGGACACTCGTGCGCGAATCGCTCAAGGTCCATCCGGAGATGGTCGAAGCGGTCGTACGCGAGACGGTGCGCGACGTGCCGCCGTTCGGACAAGGCATGCGACTGCGCTTGAACCCGGATGATGCTGCCCTGCTGACGAAGCGACTGGGTTCGGAGCTGGATGCACAGTGGTCCATCGTGGGTGACGAGACGATGACGCGCGGCGGGTGCCGGATCGAGAGCAGCACCGGCGAGATCGACGCGCAAATGGAAACTCGCTGGCAGAAGCTGTGCGCGGCACTTGCACAAGATCACGCGTGGATCGCATGAACGCGCCGAGCGATCTGACCAACCATTGGCGCAGCTATCTGCGCGACTGTGCCGAAGTCGCGGCCACCGTCAAGCCCGTCAACGTCACCGGACGACTCACCAAGGTCACGGGGCTCGTCATGGAGGCGGTCGGCTTGCGTCTGGCCGTCGGCAGCTGCTGCACGGTCAATTTGCCGAACGGCAACAATGTCGAGGCGGAGGTCGTCGGATTCTCGGACGATCGTCTGTTCCTGATGCCGACCAACGATGTCCACGGACTCACGCCGGGCGCACGCGTGATGCAGGCCGAACCGAAGGCGATACCCTCCAGGCCCGGCGGCGCGCCGCGCCCGAGACGACGGGCCTCGGACTACGCCAAGCACGTTCCAGTCGGCCCGGGGCTGCTCGGCCGGGTTCTCGACAGCGCGGGCCGTCCGCTGGATTCACTCGGCCCGCTGAACTGCGATCAGGTCGTATCCTTGCACAACCGACCATTCAATCCGCTGGAACGCGCACCGATCACGCATGCGCTCGATGTCGGGGTGCGGGCGATCAACGGAATGCTGACGGTGGGTCGCGGTCAGCGCATGGGCCTCTTCGCCGGCTCGGGCGTCGGCAAGAGCGTGCTCCTCGGCATGATGGCGCGCTTCACCGAAGCCGAGGTCATCGTGGTGGGACTCATCGGCGAACGCGGTCGCGAAGTGAAGGAGTTCATCGAGGCCATCCTCGGTCAGGCAGGGCTCTCCCGCTCGGTCGTCGTCGCCGCACCCGCCGACGTCAGCCCCCTGATGCGCATGCAGGGCGCCGCCTACGCCACAGCCATCGCGGAGTACTTTCGCGATCAAGGCCAGCATGTGCTGCTCATCATGGATTCGCTGACTCGCTACGCCATGGCGCAACGGGAGATCGCGCTCGCCATCGGCGAGCCGCCTGCCACCAAGGGGTATCCGCCGTCGGTCTTCGCCAAGTTGCCCCAGCTCGTCGAACGCACCGGCAACGGCCCGGAGGGCGGCGGTTCCATCACGGCCTTCTACACCGTTCTCACCGAGGGCGACGATCAACAGGATCCGATTGCCGACTCGGCTCGAGCGATTCTGGACGGGCACATCGTGCTGTCGCGAACGCTTGCCGAGCAGGGCCACTACCCCGCGATCGACATCGAACAGTCGATCAGCCGCGCGATGACCTCACTGGTCGACCCGCAGCACTACGATCTCACGCGCCGCTTCAAGCGACTATATGCGCGCTATGAACGCTCGCGCGATCTGATCAGCGTCGGCGCCTATGCACCCGGCAGCGACGCGCTGCTCGATCAGGCGGTCAACATGTACCCGCGGCTCGAACGATTCCTGATGCAGGGCATCGACGAGCGCGACACGTACCCGACCAGCATCGGCGCCTTGAAGTCCCTCTTCCAGGGTCAACCGGCACACTGACGCAACGGAGTAAACCATGAGTGCACGATTCCCGCTGCAACCCGTGATGGACATCGCCCGCGAAGGCGCCGATGCAGCCACCCTGCAGCTCGGTCAGGCGATGCAGCGTGCAATGGATGCGGACAAGCAGCTCAAGACGCTGCTCGAGTATCGTGAGGAATACCAGTCGCGATTCCTCAGCACGGTGACGACCGGCATCGATCCCGCGGCCTGGCACAACTTTCACCTGTTCATGCAAAAGCTCGATGCCGGCATCGATCAGGCAAGCGCGCATGCCGATGCTGCGCGCGAAGCCGCAAAGCGCGCCCAGGCCAACTGGCAGGAGCAGCAGCGCAAGCTGAAGGCGTACAACGTGCTGGCCGGGCGTCATGACAAGGAGCAGCAGATGCACGCGGCCAAACGCGAACAGCGCGAGTCGGACGAGCAAGCTGCGAACAAGTTCATCCGCACGTCTGCTGGACAATCGAGCCGCTAATCGCGGCTTAGCTTGGCATAGGCGTTGCTCGAATTGTGGCATCGAGACCGCGACGTCGGTCGGAGCACGACACAAGGGACGGAGAGTCGAATGGATGCAGTGAGCCTCGCATTACCGGTCAACAAGGCCGTCGGTCCGGCGGTGGCCGCCGGCGACAATGGCGCGCTGACGGACGAGAGCGGACAAGGGCCTGTCGACTTCGCGTCCCTGCTGGCGGCAGGCCTCGGACTGCAGGAACTCTTGCTCGATCCCGCCAAAGTCGCGGCGTCCGAGATGGCCAGCCCCATCGAGGGCCAGGCCGGACCAGCAATCGATCCTGCGAGCGCAGCGACCGATCCCCTCGCTACGCTGATCGATCCGACCGCTCTGCCTATCCCTCCGCAAATCCAGGAGCGTCCTGCGCAAGGCGAACTTCCCGGCGCGCGCAATGCGGATGCAGATCAACGTCTGTCCGCCGCCCTGTTCGCACGGCAAGACGCCGATTCGACAAAGACTGCCGCCGAAACGGCAAGGTTTGCCGCCCTGAACAGTCAGGATGCGAAGGATGCTGCCACAACGACACCGACGCTCCAACTCGACTTCGCCGAGGAGATGAGGGCGATCGTCGACGTCTCGGATGCCCAGCGCACCGATGCCGCCGAAGCGGCTACTCAGGCACTCAATCTGCACGCGACCGAGCAGCGCCCCTCGACCCAGCAGCCGGTTGCCGTTCGGGAAGTCGGCGCGCCGGTGGGCAGCGCGGGCTTCGCGAACGAACTGTCCCGGCAGGTCGTATGGATGGTGGACAAGGATGCGCAGATCGCCGAGCTGCGCATCAACCCGCCCGATCTCGGTCCGATCGAGGTTCGATTGAGCGTCTCCGGCGATCAGGCGAGCGCGAAGTTCGTCTCGGCGCACGCCGAAGTGCGTGAAGCGCTCGAAACATCCATCGCGCGTCTGCGCGAATCGTTCGCAGAAGCAGGGATCCAGCTTGGCGAGGCTTCGGTCAGCGCCGAGTCGTTCCGGGATCAGACGCCCCCACAAGCCGAAGCCCGATCGCAGCGCGACCGCTACGCGGATGCCCCCGACGCGGGAGGCGCTCCGGCGGTTTCCCTTTCGCCCCCACGCGTCCATCGCGGACTCGTAGACACCTTCGCCTAGGCGTGCGTTCGTCACAGCAGCCTGATCGTCCCGCAGCTGCAGGGGCTGCGGGTACGCTGGCGCGCGCCTGCAACTGCGCGCCGCAAGTCACGAGATGACGCGCAATGGCGCGTCTGTTTGGCGCATGAAGGAACTTGCCCGGCTCGCATAATCTCATTCGTCCGAAAGCGAAGGAGATCGCATGGCTAATGCAGCGGCAAAGGCGCCGGAAGCCGGTGGTGAAGCGGCCAAGAAGAGCAAGCTTCCGCTGATCATCATTCTCGTGGTCGTCCTGCTTGCGGGCGCCGGCGCGGGTTGGTTCTTCATGATGCGCGGCGGCGCCGACGAAGAAGAGGAGGAGACCAAGGCATCGACGAAACCGCCTGTCTTCCTGCCGCTCGATCAGTTCACAGTCAATCTGCAGCCCGAGGAAAGCCAGCAGTTCCTGCAGGTCGCGATGACGCTCAAGGTGGTCGATCAGGCGATTGCGGACAAGATCAAGGCCGTCATGCCCGAGGTACGAAGCCGCGTCCTGCTGCTCCTGTCGAGCAAGAAGCCATCGCAGATCAGCTCGCTGGCTGGCAAGGGCAAGCTCGCCGAAGAGATCATCCACGAGATCGAGCAGACGATGCCGGTCGAGAAGAAGAAAAAGAAGAAGAAAAAGAAGAAGGCCAAGAGCGAGGACGCCGAGGAAAAGACGGAAGCAACCGCCGAGAACAAGGACGCCAAGAGCAAGAAATCCAAGGCGAAGGACGATGAAGAAGAGGAGGAGGACGATCTGCCCGAACGTGTCGAGGCCGTGTTCTTCACCCACTTCATCGTTCAATAGGCCGGATCGGCAGCAGGCACCATGAGCAAGGAGTTTCTCTCTCAAGACGAAGTCGATGCGCTGCTCAAAGGCGTGAGCGGCGAGGCCGACGAGCCCGTCGAAGAGAAGCGGGACGAGCCCGGGGTTCGGCCCTACAACATCGCCACCGAAGAGCGGATCGTGCGGGCACGCATGCCGACCTTCGAGATGGTGAACGAGCGCTTCGCGCGTCAGCTGCGCATCGCGCTCTTCAACTTCCTTCGCCGCAGCGCCGACGTGACGATCGCCCCGCCGAAGGTGCAGAAGTTCAGCGACTTCGTGCGCAACCTCGTCGTGCCGACCAATCTGAACCTCGTGCAGATGAAGCCGCTGCGCGGCACGTCGCTCTTCATCTTCGATCCGAATCTCGTCTTTCTTGTGGTCGACAGCTTGTTCGGCGGCAGCGGTCAGTTTCACACCCGCGTGGAGGGCCGGGACTTCACGCAGACCGAGATGCGGATCATCCAGCGCATGCTGGATATCGTATTCGAGGAGTACGAAAAGAGCTGGAAGCCGGTGCACGAACTGAAGATGGAATACGTGCGCTCGGAGATGAACACGCAGTTCGCAACCATCGCCACGCCGAACGATGTCGTGATCGTTACCACGCTCAACATCGAGTTCGGCCCGGCCGGCGGCGAGATGCACATCTGCATCCCGTACACGTCCCTCGAACCACTGCGCGATCTCCTCTACAGCAGCATGCAGTCGGACGCGCACGACACCGACAAGCGCTGGTTCGCCCAGATGCAGCGCGAAGTCCAGAACGCCGAGGTGGAGCTGGTGGTGAATCTGGGGCGGACGGCGCTCACGCTCGAACAGATCCTCAACATGCAGGCGGGCGACGTCGTCGGCATCGAAGTCCCTCAGACGATGATGGCCGAGATCGACGGCGTGCCGGTCATGGAATGCAAGTGCGGCGTCTCCAACGGCCAGTATGCCGTCCGGATCGAACGCATGATCACCCACACCCAAGAGAATTAGGAGACCCGACATGTCCGACGCCGCCACCGAACAGGATGCCGTCAGCGACGACTGGGCTGCAGCGCTGAACGAGCAGAGTACCGCCACTGCAGGGACCGATGCGGTCGATGATGCCTTCTCTGCCGCTCAGGAACCGCAACCGGCCGCCAATCCCGCAGTGTTCCAGCAATTCGACAATGCCGGCACACGTCCCTCGACGCGCAACGACATCGACCTGATTCTCGACATTCCGGTGCAACTCACGGTCGAACTCGGACGCACGAAGCTGCCGATTCGCAATCTGCTGCAACTCGCCCAGGGCTCCGTGGTCGAGCTCGACGGACTCGCCGGCGAACCCATGGACGTGCTGGTGAACGGTTGCCTGATTGCCCAGGGCGAAGTGGTCGTGGTCAACGAGAAGTTCGGCATTCGCCTCACCGACGTGATCACGCCCAGCGAGCGCATGAAAAGGCTCAACAAGTGAAGCAGTCATTTGCGCGCGCCGCAGTCGGCGTCGTTGGCGCAAGCATGCTGTCGACGGCGACGCTCGCCGCCGATGCGCCGCCCACCCCACTCGGCGCGGGAAGCCTGCTGCAGGTGCTGATCGGACTCGGCGTCGTACTCGCGCTGCTGTTGAGCGGCGCGGTCTTCGTGCGTCGGCTGGGGCGCATCCCCGGACTGTCGAATCAGGCCATCAAGACGATCGCCGCCGCGTCGGTCGGAACCCGAGAGCGCGTGGTCCTGCTCGAGGTGGCCGATCAGTGGGTCCTGATCGGCGTCGCCCCCGGCCAGGTGCGTTCGCTCGCAACGCTTCCGAAGGGACAACTGACCGATCTGCCGGCACCGGGCCTGATGAACCCGGGCTTTGCGCAAGTCCTGCAGCGATTCAAGGAGCGACGCGATGCTCGCTAGGCGCGTCTGCGTGATCGCCGCGGGATGCCTGCTGCTCATGCTTTCGGGGAACGTCCTCGCACAGAGCGGGGGCTTGCCGGCGTTCACTTCCACACCCACGCCCGGAGGCGGCGCATCCTACACCCTAAGCATCCAGACCCTGCTGATGCTGACGGCGCTCAGTTTCATCCCCGCCGTCCTGCTGATGATGACCAGCTTCACGCGCATCATCATCGTGCTGGGCTTGCTGCGCCAGGCGCTCGGCACACCGACTTCGCCTCCCAACCAGGTGCTGGTCGGCCTGGCCCTCTTTCTCACGTTCTTCGTCATGTCGCCCGTTCTGGAGCGAGTCTACAACGAGGCCTGGGTGCCGTACTCGGAGAGCAAGATCGAGTTCGACGAGGCGCTCGGGCGCGGCGAAAAGCCCTTGCGCGGCTTCATGCTCAAGCAGACCCGCGAGACCGACCTCGCGCTGTTCCTGAAGCTCTCCGGCCGCGAGCAGGTGAAGGGTCCGGACGAGGTGCCGTTCACCGTCCTGGTCCCAGCCTATGTGACGAGCGAGCTGAAGACCGCGTTTCAGATCGGCTTCCTCGTCTTCATCCCGTTCCTGATCATCGACATGGTGGTGGCATCCGTGCTGATGTCCATGGGGATGATGATGGTTTCGCCGGCACTGATCTCGCTGCCTTTCAAGCTGATGCTGTTCGTGCTGGTGGACGGATGGAATCTGCTGCTCGGATCGCTGGCGCAGAGTTTCGTACCTTGAGTTTCACTCGTAACGGGTGAAGGGTGAAAAGTGAAGGTGAATCCGGGGTGATCGAATGAATCCGCAAACCGTCGTTACGTTGGGCCAAGGCGCCCTGGAGCTGACTCTGCTGGTCTCGGCGCCGATGTTGCTTTCCGCACTTGTGGTCGGTCTTGTCGTGAGCGTCTTCCAGGCCGCGACCCAGATCAACGAAATGACGCTCTCGTTCATTCCCAAGCTGATCGCGATATTCGC
>JBIKKL010000198.1:0-7944 GCA_044360365.1 Burkholderiales bacterium
GCGCTCGTTCGGGTGTGAACCTGAGGCTCGCCCAAGCGACCTCGGTGCCGGAGAAGATGCCGTAGCCGCTGCCCAGCCGGGCATCGAGCTCGGCTTCGGGGATGTCGAGGGCGCGCTCGTCGAGCATGTCGGCGCGACGAATCGCATCCAGGGCGAAGCTGCGCAGATCCTTGCGGACGTGACAGTAGGCATCCAGATACCAGTTGTCGCGATAGTGAACCAGCCGTTGCGGGGAGACGCTGCGCTCACCGGCCTCGCCACGACCGCGGGCAAAATAGAGAATATGCAATCGCCGTCGCTTGAGCAGTGCCGAGCCCACGAGCTCGAAGTGTTCGAGGCGAACGTCGCGCGAAGCAATGCCGAGCACCTTGACCCGGCGGCGTACCTCTTCGACGTCGTCCGCACCTCGCCCCAACGCGGCTTGCAGGCGCTTCGTCATCGCTTCGAGGTGGGGGCCGATCAGGCTGCCGGTGCGAAGATTGGCCACCAGATGCTGCAACGTCAGCAGGGCGTGGATCTCGGCCGGGCTGAACCACATCCCCGGCAATTCGTAGCGCTCGCTCGATGCCTCGGATTCGGCGAGGCGGTAGCCGCCGGCGTCACGATCGTAGTCGATCGGCGCATGCAGGCGATTGCGCATGTACTCCAGATCGCGCTTGAGTGTCGCACGCGAGACTTCCAGGCGCTCCATCATGGTCGCGAACGTCACGACGCGCTGCCCGCGCAGCATGCGTTCGATCTTGTAGAAGCGTTCGGTGCGGTCCATGGCGGAAATCATACACGTCGGGCGCCGGTCACCGGCGGCTTGCGGCATATAATGGATCGATGAAAGCTACGGTACGCAAGAAGCCCCCGGCCAAGCAGCCGCGGTCGCCCTCGGCGCCCTCGGCCAAGCCCGCGCCGGCGTCGCAGCTTCGCGCCCAGGCGCGTCGGATGATGGGCAAGCACTACCGCGCCAAGTACGGGGTGCGCTGAGCGCGATGGCAATACGCGACGAGATCGGCCGCGCCGAAGCGGAGGCAGCTTGGATCAGCTGAGCGTCGGTGGCCTCGTCTATTTCGTCGTCGTCATGATCCTGTCGTTTTCGGTGCGCGGCAGCGCCGGGTTCGGCGGCCTCAACGCACCGTTGCTGCTCATCGTCCTGCCGGCGAAGGTCATCGTGCCGGCGCTCGTGATGCTCGGCGTGCTGAGTTCGCTGGCCATCGTGATGCGAGACCATCGGTACATCCAGTGGCGCCACGTGGCTCGCACGCTGCCTTACGGGCTGATCGGCGTCGTCCTGGGCGTCATGGTGTTCAAGGAACTCGACGCGAAGGCGATCGAGAAGGGGTTGGGACTGTTCATCCTCGGCTACGGTCTGTATTCGCAGTGGCGGGTTTCGCGGCCACCGGGCCCCTCGCGCGTGCCGCCGAATCTGCTTGCCGCTGTCGCCGGGCTGGTCGGCGGTCTCATCGGCACCATGTTCGGCGCATTGGCCGGCGTGTTCGTGGCGGTGTATTTCGACGTCCTCAACATGCCGAAGCACGAGTTTCGGGCGACGATGGCGGCCACGCTCTTCCTGATGGGTATCGGGCGTACCCTTGGGTATCTCGCCGTCGATGCCATCAATACCGACGTGATGATTGCCTTTGCCGCAGCGCTGCCGCTCATGGGGCTCGGCGTGGTGCTTGGACATCGCCTGCACGCACATCTGAATCAGGCCGGCTTCGGTCGGCTGGTAAGCGTTCTCTTCGTGCTGATCGGCAGTTTTCTGCTGTTTCGCTGAGAAGTCTGCGAACGGTCGACAAACGTGGTCGGCATCGGGGATGATTACACGTTCACCCGGAGGAGTTTGCCATGGCCTATCCCACGCTCGACGAGTTCGCCCTCGGACTGACCCACGACGATGTCCCGACTCGGGGGCGCAAGCTGGCGGTCGATGCGATTACCGATTGCATCGCCTGCATTCTGGCGGGCTACGGGACCGAACTGCGTGACCCGCTGCTCGCCGTCGTCGGTGGGCCGGGGACAAAGGACAGTGCGGGCCTCATCGGCGCCGGGCGGCGCTCTTCGCTGCATGACGCGGCCCTTTACCACGGAGCGCTCGGTCACGCCCTGGATTACGACGACGGCAGTCATCCCGCCTATGCGCATCCGTCGACGGTCCTGGTCCCGACCCTGCTGTCGACGGCAAGCGCAGTCGAGGCCAGCGGACGGGATATCGTGACAGCCTATGTCGTCGGCCTGGAGGTGCTCGGTCGACTGGGGCGTGCCCTCAATCTGCAGCACTACCGCAACGGCTGGCATGCCACGTCCACGCTCGGGACGATTGCTTCGGCCGCTGCGGCCGGGCGCATGCTGCGTCTCACGCCAGAGCAGATGCGCATGGCAGTCGGCATGGCCGCCTCGGCGGCGAGCGGCGTTCGCTGCAACTTCGGCACCATGACGAAGCCTTTGCATGCAGGTTACGCCGCGCGCAATGGCGTACTCGCCGCGACGCTGGCGCGCGAGGGCTTCACTGCGGCCTCCGATGCGCTGCTGCATCGGGTGGGATTCGTGAATACCTTCAACCAGACCGGCGGCATCGACGCGAGCCAGTTGGAGCGCTGGGGCGAGACGCTGGAGATCGTCACCGATTTCGGGGTCGCGTTGAAGCTGTTTCCCTCGTGTGCAGCCACGCATCCTGCGATCGAAGCGGCGCTGACCATCCATCGTCAGTTGAAGGATCCTGTGCGCGAGATCGCGAGCGTGCGCGTGGGCGCCTGCGAGATCGCGTTCGAACCGCTCATTCATCGCGAGGCGAAAACGCCGCTGCAAGGCAAGTTCAGCATGCACTACTGCGTCTCGTCGGCGTTGCTCGACGGGACAGTACGGCTTTCGACCTTCACAGATGAAAAGGTCGCTCGCAAGGAGATTCACGATCTGATCGCGAAGACCGAGATGGAGGTCGACGACCGTGTGCGCCACGACAAGGAGTTTGCGGCGGTCGTGACGGTGCGCACCACGGATGGCCGCACCCTGGAAGAACTCGTCCATCTCGCCCCCGGCAAGCCGTGTCGCTGGTTTACGCCCGAACAGATGCACGAGAAGTTCATGGATTGCCACGCGGCATCGGGTCTCGATCTCGACGCCGAAGCCTTGTTCCGTACGCTGCAGGGTCTGGACGGCAACGCGCCGTTCGCGTCCGTGCTGCAGGTGCTGAATTCGTAGGGGGAGCAAGTACGTTCCGCGTGACCGGCCGTGTCCGCGTCCTGAGTCATCACCGAAGAATCCGGAAAGCCTCGAATGTCCTCCGCCCCCCCTGCCAAGCCGCTGCCGCTTGCCGGCATCACCGTCATCGAGTTCTGCCACACCATCATGGGGCCGTCGTGCGGCCTTGCCCTCGCCGATCTCGGCGCCGAAGTCATCAAGGTCGAACCGGTGGAGGGCGATCGCACGCGCCGGCTCGGCGGCTTCGGTCTGGGGTTCTTTTCCTACTACAACCGCAACAAGCGCAGCGTCGCCATCGATCTGAAATCGGACGAGGGCCGCAAGGTGGTCGAGCGTCTCGTCGCGAAGGCGGACGCGATGATCGAAAACTTCGCGCCCGGTACGCTGGAGAAGATGGGGTACGGCTACGAGGCGATGGCCAGGATCAATCCACGGCTGATCTACTGCGCAATGAAGGGTTTTCTGGCCGGCCCCTACGAGAACCGTCCGGCGCTCGATGAAGTCGTGCAGTACATGGGAGGGCTCGCCTACATGACCGGCCCGCCCGGGCGTCCGTTGCGTGCGGGCGCGCCGGTCGTCGATATTCTCGGCGGCACGTTCGGTGCCCTCGCGATCCTGGCGGCCCTGCAGGAAAGGCAGCGCACCGGGCGCGGTCAGTTCGTGAAGAGTTCGCTGTTCGAGTCGACGGCGTACATGCTCGCGCAGGCGATGGCTGCAGAGAAGATCGGCGGCAAGCCGGTGCCGCCGATGCCTGCCCGTGTCAGCTCGTGGTGTGTCTACGAACCGTTTCCGAGTCGTGACGGCAAGCTCCTCTTCGTCGCCATCACGACCGACAACATCTGGAAGCGCTTCTGCGAGGCGTTCGCGTTGACAGACCTGTTGCGCGATCCCGAATTGCAGACGAACGAGCAGCGTGTAAAGGGCAGGCCGCGCATACTGCCGATCATCGCGGACATCGTCGCGAGGCACGATATCGCCGACATGATGAAGAAGCTCGAAGCGCTGAGTGTGCCGTTCGCACCGCTCGCCACCCCGGGCGATCTTTTCGATGATCCGCATCTGAATCATGGCAACCGCATGTTCGAAACCGAGCTGGTCGACGGTCAGCGGTTGAAGCTTCCCGGCCTGCCGATCGAGATGGACGGGCACGAACTCGGCGTTCGTCGCAACCCCCCGGTGATCGGCGAACACACCCGCGAGGTTCTGTTGGAGGCCGGGTTTACCGAGGCAGAGATCGCTGCCATGGCAGCGGTGGGCAAAGCCACACTGGGTACTCGCAGCGCCAGATAGTCGAAGCGAAGCGCAAGAGAAGGAGGCAAGGCATGGACGGCGACACGCAGCTCAGCAAATACAAGATGTGGATCGGCGGCGAATGGGTCGAATCCGCATCGGGCGAATACTTCGAGTCCGACAATCCGTTCCTGGGCAAGCCCTGGGCGCTCATCCCCAAGGGCAATGCGCAGGATGCGGATCGCGCGATACGCGCAGCGCATGAAGCATTGACGAAAGGGCCCTGGGCGAAGATGACGGCTTCCCAGCGCGGCGCGCTGTTGCGCAAGCTGGGTGATCTCATCGGGCCCGAGGCGAAGCATCTGGCCGAGGTCGAAGTGCGCGACAACGGCAAGCTGTTTGCCGAGATGAGTGCACAGACGGCGTACATGGCGCAGTGGTACTACTACTTCGGCGGCCTCGCCGACAAGATCGAAGGCAGCGTCATTCCGATCGACAAGCCCGACACGTTCAACTACACGCGCCAGGAGCCGATCGGCGTCGTCGTGGCGATCATTCCCTGGAATTCGCCGTTGTTGCTGACCGCCTGGAAGCTCGCACCTGCGCTCGCAGCCGGCTGCACGGTCGTCATCAAACCGTCGGAGTTCACGTCCGCGTCCACACTCGAATTCATGAAGCTCGTCGAACAGGCGGGTTTTCCACCGGGGGTGGTCAATGTCGTCACAGGCTTCGGTGCCGATGTGGGTGGTCCGCTCGTCGAGCATCCGCTGACCAACAAGGTCGCGTTCACGGGCTCCGACCGTACCGGTGCGATGATCTATCAGGCCGCAGCGAAGGGGATGAAGCGCGTCACCATGGAACTGGGCGGCAAGTCGCCCAACATCGTGTTCGACGATGCGGAGATCGACAATGCCGTGAAAGGCGTGATCTCGGGCATCTTCGCGGCAACGGGTCAGACATGCATTGCGGGTTCGCGTCTGCTGGTGCAGAAAAGCATCCACGATCAGTTCGTCGACAAACTGGTCGCGTTGGCCGCCACGGCGAAGATGGGCAATCCGATGAATGCGGATACTCAGGTCGGCCCCGTCACGAATCCGCCGCAGTTCCGCAAGATCCTCGACTATCTCGATATCGCCAAGGGTGAGGGGGCTCAGCCCGTGCTCGGAGGCTCCAAGGCGAATCGACCCGAATGCGGCGACGGCTGGTTCGTCGAGCCGACGATATTCACCGGCGTGAACAACCGCATGCGCATCGCACAGGAAGAAGTGTTCGGGCCGGTGCTGTCCGTCATCCCGTTCGAGGATGAAGACCAGGCCATCGAGATCGGCAACGACGTCGTCTTCGGCCTGGCGGCAGGCGTATGGACGCAGAACATGCGTCGCGCCTTCAAGATGGCCGAGCGCCTCCAGGCAGGAACCGTATGGGTGAATACCTATCGTGCCGTGAGTTACATGTCGCCCTTCGGCGGCTACAAGAAGAGCGGGCTCGGACGCGAAAGCGGACAGGACATGATTCGCGAATATCTGCAGACGAAAAGCGTGTGGATCTCGCTTGCCACCGAGGTGCCCAACCCGTTCGTGCTTCGATAGGCAGGCTGCCTGGTCGAATGCATCGTGTCGAATTTCAAGGTGTTGCTCCGCGCCGCCACGCGCGTCAGTAAACCCCGAGCGCGAGTCCCGCTGCGAGCGCCGCACCAAGCTCGCGACAGCGCGTCAGGTCGTCGACACCGATCGTTTTCGGGGCGAGGATCGATTCGGGCGTCTGCGCACGCGTGCACACGATGAGCGGTTCGGCGATGCGCTTCAGGCGCCAGCCGGTGCAGATGCGGTCGATCTGGCGCACTGCGTTGGTTCCATCGCTGCCCGCACAAACGAGGGTGGCATAGGGTCGGGCGTTGACGCGATCCAATGCGCCGTAATATGCGCGATCGAAGAAATCCTTCATTCGGCCGGCCATCGTACCCAGGTTTTCGGGCGTGGCAAAAATATAGCCATCGGCTTCGAGTACGTCGGCAATGTGCGCACTTTCGGCGAGCAGGAGGTGCGATGAGATCGCCGACTCTTCCTGCGCGCCTTCGAGTGCCGCCTGCGCCATCTGCTCGGTGCCGCCCGTCATGGAGTGATAGACGATCAGCAGTTTCTTCATCGCGTGGGCACGTCTCGCATCCTGTGCGCAGCGGCCGGTTCGTCAGTGCTTCGCCAAGGCCTGCGGGTTGACGACACTGCGCGGCGCACCGTTGGCGAACGCGACCAGATTCTCGAAGGCTTCGCCAAAGTAAAGTTCGAAAGTATCGTGTTCTGCCCACGCGATGTGGTGCGAGCAGAGCACGTTCGGCATGGCGAGCAGCGGATGATTGCCGCCGATGACCGGTTCGCGTTCATAGACGTCGACAGCGGCGAATCCTGGGTGTCCGGCGCGCAGCGCTTCGACCAGGGCGCCTTCCTGGATGAGTTCGGCACGTGCCGTGTTCACGAGAAGCGCCGTGGGTTTCATCCGGGCGAGATCTTCCCGGGTAACGATGCCGCGGGTTTGACCGGAGAGGCGCATCAGCAGGCACAGCACGTCGGAACGTTCGAACAGTTCGGCTTTGTCGGTCGCTACTTCGTAGCCGGCGTCGCGGGCTCGCTGAGCCGATCTATCCTGGCCGAGCACCAGAACCTTCATGCCGAAAGCGGCACCGATGCGTGCCACGAGGGTGCCGATCGTGCCCAATCCATAGATGCCGAGGGTGCTTCCCGAGAGCCGGTGCGACAGCGTGCAAGGCCATTCCCCTCGTTTCATGCGATCTATTTCCTGGGGAATATGGCGGCGGGAGGCGAGAATCAGTGCCCAGGTCATTTCGGCAGGGGCAATCGGCGAGGCATGAGTGCCGGCGGTAACGACGATCCCGCGTTCGGTGCACGCTTCGATATCGATGTGTCCGGTACTGCGGCCGGTCTGGCTGATGAGTTTAAGGTTGGGCAAGCGCTCGATGAGTTCGCGCGGAAAGCGGCTGCGCTCACGGATGGGCACGACAGCATCTGCGGACTGTAATCGCCGGGCGAAATCGGCAAGATCTGCAGCTGGCTCCCGGTAACGTATGACCTCGTGGCCATCGAGCAGGGTGTAGC
Source organism: Burkholderiales bacterium (assembly GCA_044360365.1). Taxonomy (GTDB): domain Bacteria; phylum Pseudomonadota; class Gammaproteobacteria; order Burkholderiales; family WYBJ01; genus WYBJ01. Next base: position 7,530 of record JBIKKL010000198.1, read on the forward strand.
AGCGCAGCGTGTGCACGAGGTTCTGATAGTCGTCCGGGATCGCGATTCGCATGAGCGCTTCTCGTCATTGAGGTGAGGGATTGTAATCGCTGGGAGGCATCCCATATACGCGCTGACGCCTCGATGCAGGTCATCGAGCCGCAGAGGCTGACTCAGGTATGTTTTCTGCTACGTAAATTATCAGCGCCGTGGAACTCGCTGCATGGATCAAGATCGTAAAGAGTTCCGAATCGAGCCGCGGAGGGTCGCAATGAACACGGCGGGCGGTTCGAACAAGGGAAGCCTAAGCGCTTCCGTCATGCCATAGGGAAGGAATCATGATCAGGACTGCATACAACAACCGCTTTCGGGATCGCAAGGAATCCGGCACGCAAGGTCGAGGGCCGCGCCCCGGTCGGCGAGATGCCCACCCTCG
>JBIKKL010000199.1:0-7926 GCA_044360365.1 Burkholderiales bacterium
TACGGCTCCTCGGGCAACGGCAACATGAACCATCTGGCCGCCGAACTGATGAACATCACGCTCGGCATCAACACGCTGCACATTCCATACAAGGGCGCCGCCGTCGTCCTGACCGATCTCATCAGCGGCCAGATCCAGCTCCACTTCTCCGTCGCCATATCGGCGCTACCCCTGATCAAGGCCGGCCGCCTCAAGCCGCTTGCCTTCGGCGGCGAAGCGCGCCTGGCCCAGCTCCCGCAGGTACCCACGTTCGCCGAATCGGGCATCGGCGCGATCACGCTGCGCCCCTGGCAGGGCATCCTCGCACCAGCCGGCACGCCGCGACCGATCATCGACCGATTGAACGCCGAAGCCGCTCGCATTCTGAAGATGCCGGATATCGTCGAGTCGCTCTCGGCACGAGCGATGACGCCCCTCATCGGTTCACCCGAGCAGTTCGCCGCACTGATGGCTTCCGATCACAAGCAGTCCGCCCAGGTCATCAAGGCCGCGAAACTCAAGCTATGACAAACAAGATCACCGTGGGCGAACTCGTCGCCGAATTTCTCGAACGCTGCGGCGTGAATACTGCCTTCGGCATCATTTCCGTTCACAACGTGCCCTTGCTCGACGCACTCCATCGACGCAGCGCCGTGCGCTTCGTGATGTGTCGAGGCGAGATGGGCGGCACCCATATGGCCGACGGTTATGCGCGCGCATCGGGCCGCTTGGGCGTCGTCTTCACGAGCACCGGCCCGGGTGCGGCGAGTGCTGTCAGCGGTCTGGTCGAGGCCCGCTTCGCCGGCAGCCCCGTGCTCCATATCACAGGGCAATCAGCCACAGCACTTGCCCAGCGCGATCTCGCGAGCGTGCACGACGTCCCCGACCAGCCCGGGATGCTGAGATCGGTCTCGAAGGCGGCCTATACGATCCGTACGCCCGCCTCCGCGCTCGGCATCCTCATGCATGCCGCCGCCGAAGCACTTACGCCCCCGCTCGGGCCGGTAAGCATCGAGATCCCGATCGACGTGCAGCTCGCCGAGGTCGATCGACCGCATGCCCTCGATCGCCTGAGCCTGCCCATCCCGCCGGCGCTCGCACCACAGCCGCAAGTTCTCGATACGCTCGTCGATGCTGTCCTCAACAGCCGTCGACCCGTGCTATGGACCGGCGGCGGCGCGCGCAATGCAGGACCCGCTGTCGCACGACTGGCCGCCCTCGGCCTGCCGATCATGACGAGCTGGAACCGCGGCGTCGTTCCCGAAGATCATCCGCTCTGCCTCGGTCCGCTTGCGACCACGCCGGAGGTGGAGCGCTTCTACGAGAGCGTGGATCTCATGCTCGTCGCCGGCTCCCGGCTGCGCGGTCACGAGTTGCGCGACGGCAACCTGCGCCTGCCGCCACGCCGCATGCAGATCGATGCCGACTCACAAGCCAACGGCCGGACGTATTCGTGTGAGCAGTTCGTCCATGCCGATGCGAATTCAACACTGACCGAACTCGCCGATCGGCTGGAAGGACGCTGGACCGTAGCACCGGCTTACGTCGAGGAAGTCGTCAGGCTGAAGCACGAGGCCACCGAGAACTATCGATCTACCCTGGGTCTGTACGCACAGCTGCCGCAGATCGTTCGCGCAGCCCTGCCGCGCGATGCGCTCTGGGTGCGCGACATTTCGTTTCATCAAACCACGTGGGCCAATCGCATCTTTCCGGTCTACGGCCCGCGCGACAGCATCTATTCCGTCGGCGCGGCGATCGGCACCGGCATGCCGTTGGCCATCGGTGCAGCCATCGCTGCCAAGGGCCGCAAGACCGTCGCGATGTGCGGCGACGGCGGCTTCGTGCTCAATCTCGGCGAGATCATGACAGCTGCGCAGGAACGTCCGGATCTGTGCCTGCTCGTCATGAACGATGGCGGCTACGGTGTGATCCGCCATATCCAGAACAGCACGGGCGCCGGCCCGAACTACTACGACGCCCTGCTCGCCCCGGACTTCGAACTCCTCGCGCGATCGGCGCACATGCCCTACTGGTGCGCGAAGACATTCGAGGATGTCGGCACGCATCTCGCCGCGGCATTGAACTGCAGCGGACCCACGCTGGTCGAGGTCGACATGAAGGCGATCGGACCGTTCACACCGAAGTTTCAGGCACCGACATACTCGAAGAAATAGTTCACACGCCGCATGGTGAATCGGGTGAAGCTTCGTTTACCCTTTCACCGTTCACCATTCACCCTTCACAGTTCACCCGGAGACAAAGCATGCACATCGAAGCTGCCGTTCTGCGCAAGATCAACGAGCCGCTCGTGCTCGAGCACGTGGATATGGACAAGCCGCGCGGGCGAGAGATCGTCGTGCGCACCGTAGCGACCGGCGTGTGTCACAGCGACTTGCACGTCATCGAAGGCATCAGCCGCTATCCCACCGACCGACCCTTCGTGCTCGGACACGAAGGGGCAGGCATCGTCGAAGCAGTCGGTCCCGACGTGACCTACGTGAAGGTCGGCGATCATGTCGTGGCCTGCCTGTCGGGTTTCTGCGGCACCTGCCCGCAGTGTCTCGACGGCCATCCGAACGTCTGCACGAACAACGGCGAGATCATCGCCCGGTCTGCCGCCGATGTGCCAAGACTCACCCAGGAAGGCGGGTTGGTGCGTCAGTTCGGCGGCATCGGCAGCTACGCCGAGAAGATGCTGATGCACGAGAACATGGTGGTGAAGATCGACAAGGACATCCCCTTCGATCGCGCGGCCTTGGTCGGCTGTGGTGTACTCACGGGCGTGGGCGCAGCGCTGCGCTCCTCCGGTTTGCAGCCTGGTCAAACCGTTGCCGTGTTCGGTGCCGGCGGCGTCGGGCTCTCGATCATTCAAGGGGCGAAGATCGGCGGAGCGCGCCAGATCATCGCCGTCGACCAGTTCGACACCAAGCTGGAGATGGCGAAGTCCGTCGGCGCGACGCACACCGTCAACGCCACCCAGGACGACCCGGTCAAAGCCGTCCGCGCTCTGACCAAGGGGCTCGGCGTGAATCACGCCTTCGAAGCCGTCGGCCTGGCGAAGCTCTGTCGGATGGCGATCGAAAGCCTGGCCGTGCGCGGTACGGCGACGCTCGTCGGCGTATTGCCGCCCGATGCGAACATCGAGTTCAACTGGCTCGCCATCCGTCCGGAGTGCAAAGTGCAAACTTCGCGCATGGGCTCGAACCAGTTCCGCACGGACATCCCGAACTATCTCGAATTCTATCGCCAGGGCAAACTCGATCTGGATTCGATGATCAGCAAGCGTGGCCGTCTCGGCGACATCAACGAGGCCTTTCGCGCAATGAAGGCAGGCGAAGTGGCGCGCTCGGTGTTGATGTTCGACTGATCTTCGCCGTACGGCGTCGGTGCAGCGGTCGCGGACTACGCGGCCGCAGTCGTTGCTCGCACCGCAAACCGTCGTAAACTCGGTCCTGTCCATCAACAAGGCAACAGGACCGAGACATGGCCGTATTCCACCGCTTTGCTTCTTTACTGGCTTGTGCCGGATTCGTCTGTGGAGCGCTCTCCTCGAGCGTCTGTGCGCAGACCTATCCGACCAAACCGATCCGTCTGATCCTGGGCTACGCCCCCGGCGGCCCAACCGACGTCACCGCGCGGCTACTCGGACCGCGTCTGCACGAAGCGCTCGGACAGCCGATCGTCGTCGACAATCGGCCTGGCGCCGGCGGCACGCTCGCCGTGAGCCTGCTCGTCAACGGCGAACCGGACGGCCACACGATCATGCTCGCCGCGAACGGCGAGATCGGCATCGCTCCGAACCTCTATCGCAAGCTGCCCTACGATCCGCTCAAGGATGTCGCCACGATCAGTCGCGTCGGCGGCAGTCAACTCGTGCTCGTCGTGCACCCGAGTGTCGCTGCGAAGTCCGTCGGCGACCTGGTCACCATGGCCAGTGCGAAACCCGGCAGCATCAACTTCGCATCCGCCGGGTTGGGATCGACTGCCCATCTGGCCGCCGAATACTTCAAACACCTCGCGAAGATCGACATCGTGCATGTTCCGTACAAGGGCGCCGGTCCCGCACTGACGGACCTCATGGGCGGTCAGGTGCAGATGCTCATCAGCGGCTACTCCTCCGCAGTTGGTCACGTCAAGGCCGGCAAGCTGCGCGCCCTCGGCGTCACGGGCGCGAAACGACTGCGTTCCGATCCCAACCTGCCGACGATCGGCGAGACCGTCAAGGGCTACGAGGTCACGTCGTGGTACGGATTCCTGGCGCCGCGGCGCACGCCCCCTGCGGTGATCGCGCGCCTGCACAAGGAAATCGCCGCGGCCGTCAAACGTCCCGACGTCGCCGAGCGCATGGATGCGCTCGGCATCGAACCGGAGGGCAATACGCCGGACGAATTCCGTGAACAGATTCGTACCGAGATCGCGAAATGGGGTCAGGTGATCAAGGCGGCCAAAGTCCCGCCGCAGTAGATCCGCGAGGAAGCACGCATGCCGGCGAATCATTTGCACCTGATTGCAGCGTGCCTTGCCATGGTGCTGCTCACGGCCATCGTCGGCCTGACGATGCTTCGCAATCGAGTCCGCGAAATGATGCGCAAACGCCTCGATGCGCAACAGATCGCGGACTCGACCCGAATGGCAGCCCAGCTCCAGGACATCCAGGCCGCGGACAATTTCCGCAACCTCTTCGAAGTCCCGGTACTGTTCTACACGCTCGTGGCCATCGCTCTGGCGACCGGCTACGTGCCTTCATGGCTCGTCGTGTGTACCTGGATCTTCGTGGCACTGCGCGTCGCCCATAGTCTGATCCATTGCACCTACAACAAAGTGTTCCATCGGCTGGCCGTGTTTCTGCCGGGCTTCGCTCTGCTGATCGGCATGTGGAGCGCATTCTTCCTGGCCCTCCTCTCCCGAACGCCGCTGTAGTGCGGGCCCCGCAGGCTGCTAGACTTCAGGGCGGAGGAGCACTCCCCTCGGCTGCATGCCGTCATCCGTCCATCCGGAACATTCTCTAGGGATAACCACATGTCCACGAACGACGCTTCCGCATCGAACAACGAAGTCCTGCTCAAACGCCAGACCGACGACGGCGTACTGATACTCACCTTGAACGATCCCTCGACACGCAATGCGCTTGGTCCGCAGCTGTCGGAGGATCTCGTCGACACCGTCCACGCATTCGCCGACAACCCCGATCTGCGCTGCCTGGTGTTGACCGGCGCCGGCACGGCATTCTGCTCGGGCGCGAACGTGCGCGGCTTCAAGAAGCGCATCGACGACGCGGAAAAGGCGAAGTCTCAGCAGAGCGCCGCCGAACCCAGGCCCGGCCCCTGGGAAGCGCTGGATCCCGTCTACGGGGCACGCGAGCGCGGCAACCAGCGCATGGGGCCGGAGATCGTGCGCGTGCTTCACAACCTGCAGAAGCCCTCGATCGCGGCCGTCAACGGTGCTGCCTACGGTCTCGGCTGCGGTATCGCACTCGCCTGCGACATTCGCATCGCCAGCCGCGCGGCACGCTTCTCCGAGGCGTTCATTCGCAACGGACTCATCCCGGCCGACGGCAGCACGTGGCAGTTACCCAAACTCATCGGGATGGCCAATACGCTCTGGATGCAGTACACGGGCGATCCGATCGACGGCGAGCAGGCGCTGCGCATGGGGCTCGTCAACGAACTGACGGACGACGCCTTGCTGCTCGAACGTGCGGTCGCCTGCGCCACGCGGCTGGCGAAAGGTCCGGTCTATGCCATGGGGCTGATCAAGCAGCTCGTACACCAGGGCTTCCAGCAGGATCTCGCCGAGCATATGGCGCTCGCGAGCAGGGCACAGGAACTGGCCCGCAAGACCCAGGACCACAAGGAAGGCGTCGCTGCCTTTCTCGAGAAGCGCCCGCCGAAATTCGTGGGACACTGAGCCACGGCACCTCTGCGATGAAGGCATACGGCCTGGGCGGGCGGCCCAGGCCGGCCCGTCACGTCAACGTCAACGTCAACGCTTGCTCGACTGCTTTCGCGGATTGAATCCGTAGTCGAGCAGCAACTCCTCACCGCGTGCAATGTCGCGATTGGCGTAGAACCAGACCTTGCCACGCTCGACGGCCGCTTCGACGTTCGCCTTCTTGGCCGAGTGATTGATGAAGCGGCTCTCGTTGCCGCCGATCAGACCATCGATCACGAGTGTGTCGCTGACGTCGAACAGCGGCTGGTACCCGATCGAATCGTAGAACCTCTCACGGCGCTTGCCTTCGCGCATATCGAGCTTCTCGCCGATGTAGTCGATGACCCGCGATCCGCCTTCGATGGCCTCTGCGGTAAACAATCCAAACCCGCCGTACTTCGACTTCCGAATTTCCATCCGTGGCAATCGCTTCTTCACTTGCGCGTCCGTCCCTGGAAACCGTGGCGCTCGGGGTTGGCGCCGATCGGCGGGCGGATTATCCACGAAAATCACGGGCAGCGACGAGACCGCCGATGCGCTCGATCCGCATCGGCCACGATCGCATGTCCCCCGTTTGCCGGGCTAGGGCCTGAACGTGATCTTAGCGTCGCGAATCACCTTGCCGTACTCCGCGACGGATTCCCTGATCAGGCGCGTCGTTTCGTCGGGCGAAGCGACATAGATCTCCATCCCCTGCTTCTCCATCAGGGCCTGCATGTCGGGATCCTTCGCGATCTGCGCCCAGGTATTCGCCACCTTCTCGCGAACGCTCATCGGCGTCCCCTTCGGGGCCATCAGACACGTCCACCCGGCAAGACCGAAGTTGGCCAGACCCGCTTCGTCGAAGGTCGGCACGTTCGGGAGCACTTTGATGCGATTGTCCCCGGTGATCGCCAGCGGCCGCAGCTTGCCCGCCTGGATGTTCGGAATCTGGGTAATGGAAATCTGGAATGAAAGATTCACCCGGCCCGCCAACAGGTCGTTGGTCAATGGGCCCGATCCCTTGTACGGCACGTGCAGGAGTTGGGTACCGGTCAGCTGCATGAACAATTCGGCGGACAGATGCGTGTTCGTGCCGATCCCGGACGTGCCGAAACTGAGGTGCCCCGGCTTCGACTTCGCCATCGCGATCACCTCCTTCAACGACTTGACCGGCAGCGTCGGATGAACCACGAGAATGACGCGCGACTTGGCAATCGCCGTCACGCCGACGAAGTCCGAAACAGCGTTGTAGGGAATGTCCGGTATGAGCGTCGCCGACGAGAACAAGGACGCGCCGCAATAGCCCATGGTGTAGCCATCGGGCGCCGCCTTGGCGACGATCGAGGTGCCGATGACCGTGTTGGCACCCGGCCGGTTGTCGACCACGATCGTGGCCCCGCCCCAGCGCTCCCCCAATTTGGCGGCCACGAGTCGCGCCATGGGATCCGTGCTGCCGCCTGGCGGGAATGGGACGATGATCCGCACGGGACGGTTGGGGTAGTCTTCCTGGGCAATGCCGTTCGTGGCCGCCAACGACAACACGACGACGGACATGCCCCTCAATGCTGCGGCTGTAGCCTGCATGGCGATTCCTCCTCCGGACGATGACTCGGATCGATTGCATCGAATCGGACGAGGCAGGTCGCACCCCGCCGACCGGTAGAGACTACGCCGAGCCTTTGCCCGACGGCATTGCCCCAGCCGCGTACGGCGTATGCCGTGCAGCATCGAATGTACGCCCCGCTTCGGCTGCGACGCGCAACGCGAAGCCGGAATCAGGAAGGGCCGACGTCCGCCAAGGAGCTAGTGTCCTGTGTCGGAGATTCGTAGCAGAAGTGCGAGTCGCCACCATCGATCCCATGCGTGGCAAAAGTGTCGTAATCGGCGCCAGACGCGAAGGACACCGCGCCTAAGTTGGACACCTGGAACGAGCGCAGGTTAGGCGCTCGGCGCAGTCCAATATCGCGAATATTGGCAAGACGAGCAACGACGCATGCGCTCGTTCTGGGCACAACCCGAAGGGACGGGGCGCTT
>JBIKKL010000456.1:0-4369 GCA_044360365.1 Burkholderiales bacterium
CGACATCTCCCGCCTCCCAGCGCTCATCCTGCTCGACTTGAAGCTGCCCCGCATCGACGGGCTCGAAGTCCTGCGCCGCATCCGTGCCGACGAACGTACGGCGCTTGCGTGCGTCGTGATCTTCACGTCGTCGGGCGAGCAGCGCGACATTCATCGTGCCTATCTGGATCACGCGAACAGCTTCGTTCGCAAACCGGTCGCTTTCGACCAGTTTTCGCAGACGGTCGAACACCTCGCGCGGTACTGGATCCAGATCAACGAGCCCGAACGTTCCGCCGCCGCAAACCATGCCCAGCCCTGAGATGTTCAAACCCATCGCCCATGCATCGAGCATCGAGCCGCCCGCTGGCGAACGGCCGATCCGCGTCCTCATCGTCGAGGATTCCGAGGACGACGTCCTGCTGCTCGTCTGGGAGCTCAAGCGCAGCGGATACCAGGTCCATTACGAAGCGGTCGATACCCGCCCGGCGATGGAATCGGCGTTGCGCTCCGGCCCCTGGGACATCGTCATCTCCGATTACTCGATGCCTGATTTCAGCGGTCTCGAAGCGCTCGCCACGTTGCGTGCACAGGCGCTCGATGTCCCCTTCATCATCGTATCCGGCAACATCGGCGAAGACGTCGCCGTCGAAGCCATGAAAGCCGGCGCCCACGACTATGTGATGAAGAAGAACCTGTCGCGCCTCATCCCGGCGCTCGACCGGGAGCTGCGCGAAGCGGCCGTGCGTCGTGCCCGGCTGCGTGCCGAACATGAATTGCGGGAGAACGAAGCACGTTTTCGTGCGATCGCCTCGAACATTCCGGGCACCGTCTATCAGTTCATGTTGCGCGCGGATGGCACTCGCTCCTTTCCCTACGTAAGCGGCGACTGTGTGCGCCTGCTCGGCGTGGAACCCGAAGCGCTGCTCGCCGATGCCGCCGTCTTTCACGGTCTGCTGCATCCCGATGACCGCGAAGGCTACGACGACGCGCTCAAGCACTCCGCGGAGGACCTGACCGACCTCAACTGGGAAGGCCGCATCCAGTTGCCCGGCAGCGACGAGATCAAGTGGATCAACCTGCGTTCGAGCCCCCGCACACTCGACGATCAGGCGCTGCTCTGGGAAGGGGTCATCTGGAACATCACCCAGAGCAAGCTCGCCGAGATCGAGATCCGGCTTTCGCGCGAGCAGCTCCAGGAGTTGTCCGACCACGTGCAGAAGGTCAAGGAGGACGAGCGCGCCCGCATCGCCCGCGAGATCCACGACGATATCGGCGGCAACCTCACGGCGATCAAGATCGATCTGCTATGGCTCACCAATCGCCTGTCGCCGGAGGCGAAGTCGATGCACGAGAAGGCAGCAGCCATCGAGCGGCTGGTCGACCGGACCATGGAGACGACCCAGCGCATTTCGCGTGACCTGCGTCCGGGCATCCTGGATCTGGGCCTCATCGCCGCGATCGAGTGGCAGGCCGAGGAATTCCAGCGCCGCATGGGCATTCCGTGCGAGCTCACCACCTCGGACGACGAACTGAACCTCGATCAGGATCTATGCGTTGCGATTTTCCGAATTTTCCAGGAAACTCTAACCAATATAAGCAAGTATGCGGCAGCGACGCGAGTCGACGTGAGTCTCGTCGCAGGTGACGACGTGGTCGTGCTGGAGGTGGTCGACGACGGGCGCGGCATCAGCCGCGATCAGTTGTCGAAACCGGGCTCGTTCGGCATCCGCGGCATACAGGAACGAGCGCGCTCACTGCACGGGGATGTCGAGATCGAAAGTACCCCCGGTGCAGGGACCCACATCAAGGTCGAGATCCCGCTGGCCACATCACGCGACGGTGAGTCCGGTTTGGGGCAAGACTCGCTGTTCTAGTTCTAGTGATTGGAACAATATTGCGGCACGCCATGCACAAACACACAGCGACCATCGCCCCGTCCGAGCCTTCGCATCGACCGAACGTGAACTTCATCGATGCCGTCGCCGTCCGCCGTCTCTGGGTCATGATCCGATCGCACGCGGCTACCCGTTCTGCATCGCCGGGCGTGATGTCCTGCCTATCATGATCAGAGTTCTCATCGCCGACGATCACGCCATCCTGCGTCGCGGCTTGAAGCAGATTCTCGCGGAAACCGAAGATATGACGGTCGCCGGCGAAGCCGAGAACAGCCAGCAGGCGTTGCAGCTCGTCCGGGAAGCGGAATGGGACGTCGTCCTGCTCGACATCTCCATGCCCGATCGCAACGGCATCGATACCCTCAAGCTCATCAAGAAGGAGAAGCCCAAGCTTGCGGTGCTGATGCTGTCCATGCATCCCGAGAATCAATATGCAATCCGGGCGCTTCAGGCCGGCGCCTCGGGCTATCTCACCAAACAAAGTGCGCCCGCCCAACTCGTCACTGCCATCCGTCAGGTCAAGCAGGGCCGCAAGTACGTCAGTCCGACGCTGGCAGAACAGCTTGCAGCACGCCTGGGCGGCGGCGGCGGCGACGGCGAGACCGCCTCGCACGAAGCGCTCTCGCACCGCGAATACCAGACGCTTACCCTCCTCTCATCGGGCAAGACACTGTCCGAGGTTGCCGCCGAACTGAAGCTTTCGGTCAAGACGGTCAGTGTGTACCGCTCCCGTCTGCTGGAGAAACTCCAGCTCAAGAACAATGCGGAACTGACGCACTACGCCATCAAGAACGGACTCGTCGAGTAGGAAGTACCGCATTGTCGAAATGCGACTTCGCGTCCTTCCGACGGCGGCGAACGGCCAGCTCGTCTTCTGCGGCGTATCACCGCGGTCCGGGTGGAGGACTCGTCGGTTCTGCCTAAAGTCGGCGCGGCGTCCACCGTTAATCACCCGTCCAACAATTTTACGAACGCCGGCCTGTGAACGCTCCGACGAAGATCAACGTCAAGGATGTCGCGCGAGAAGCGCTCAGGGCGTTGGTTTTGAGACGGCTCGATCCCACCCCGGACAACTATCGGCGTCTGTTCAACGAGATCGCCGGTCTCGATCCGGAACCGGAGGGTCCCGGTGCCGAAGAGGCCCTGCACAAGATCGCCGCCGGATTTCCGCGATCCTCGCCGGAACTGCTGCGGCTTGCCAAGTCGGTCGAGCGTGCTTCGAGCAAGCGCGATTGGACGCAGTTCACGGGGCTGCTCAACGAAGCGACGGCCGCTCTCGGGCGATACCACAGTTCAGCAGAGATCTGGCGCACGTTGATCACCGACATGCTGCGCCAGCTCGACCTCGGCCACAAAGGGGTCACGCGCGCACGCAAGAAGGAGCGCCTGGAACGGGCGCTCGAAATGCCGGCGAGTTCTCCGGACCAATTGCAGCAAAAACTCGGCGCAATCGTGAAGGGCTGGTCGGAATTCTCGGTGGACGCAATCGGCATCGAAACGCCGGAGGCCGAAGCAGCCGACGACGCAGCGACCGAGCCGGCGCGGCGAACGACTTCTCCGGTACTGGCGGCTGCCCTGGCACAGGACGATGCCGCGCAGCTTTGCGAACTGCTGGGACAAGTGCTCGAAGTCGGTGTCGCCGGTCTGTTGAGCCACGACGCCGGACTGGCAGGCGAAGCCGAAGAACTGGCGCGTCAGGCGCGCAATGCACGCGCCTCGCAGGACATCGTCAGCGTGCGTTCGGCGACCAAGTCGTTCCTGCTCAAGGTCGAACTGACGAGCGCGAACGCCTCCGACCTGCAGCACGCCATGCTGCGGCTGCTGCGCCTCATCGTAGAAAACGTCGCCGGACTGGTCGGCGACGATCAGTGGCTGCAAGGCCAGATCAATGTCGTCGCCGAGATCGTCGCGCAGCCGCTGGATCTGGTCATGATCGAGCACGCGGAGCGCAGCCTCAAGGACGCCGTGCTGCGTCAAGGCAACCTGCGGCAGAGCCTCACCGACGCGAAATCCGCCTTCAAGTCCATGGTTTCCGGCTTCATAGAGCGGCTCGGCGACTTCTCCCACAGCACCGGCGACTACCACGACACGATCGAATCCCTCTCGCAGCAGATCAGCCAGACCGACGATATCGGCAAGCTGGGCAAGCTGCTCGACGAACTTACCGCAGCGACACGCAACGTACAGGCAGCCACCCTGAGGTCACGCGAAGAGACGCTTCGCACGCAAAAGGAAGTGCAGGCCGCAGAACAGAAAGTGCGCGACCTGCAGCAACAGCTTGAACAAGTGAGCGCCAAGGTGCGCGAGGATCAGCTCACCGGAGCGCTGAATCGGCGCGGACTCGAAGAGGAGTTCGAGCGCTCAGCCTCTGCCTCCGAACGGCGCAGCGAACCCATGAGTATTGCCCTGCTCGACATCGACAACTTCAAGTCGCTGAACGATACGCATGGCCATCAGGCGGGCGACGGTGCACTGGTGCACCTGGCGCGCGT
>JBIKKL010000200.1:0-7894 GCA_044360365.1 Burkholderiales bacterium
ACATGGTGGCCTGGCGCTTGCGATCGGCCTCGGTGGGTGTCTCAATGCGGCCTTGCTCTATCGCGGCCTGCGTCGGGACGGGATCTATCGGCCCGAGCCGGGGTGGAGAGGCTTCTATTTGCGGCTGATCGGCGCGGTGGTCGTCATGTGCGCGGTGATCGGTTTCGCTGCTGGCAGCACCGACTGGTGGCTCGCGGCAAGGGGGACTGAGCGCGCTGCCCGACTGATGGGCGTCGTCGCTGCCGGGGCCGTCACGTACTTCGTGGCACTGGCCGTCATGGGTTTTCGGCTGTCCCAGTTCCGACACCGCGCCGCAGAGTAGAGTCCAGGTCCTGCGGTGCTGAGCGAATGCTTCGCAAAGCCGTGATCCGGCCACCACGACGGTCGCTATATCGCCGGGCAGCCCAAGCACGGTAACATTCTTGTTTTTTCCGGCGAATTCATGCGCGTTTTCAGAACCATCCCCGCGCGCGCCGACGTGCCGATCGCGCTGACCATCGGCAACTTCGATGGCGTCCACCGCGGGCATCACGCGATGCTCGAATGCCTGGAGCAAGAGGCAGCCAGGCGCGCTCTTCCGGCAGCGGTCATGACCTTCGAGCCGCATCCGCGCGAGTTCTTCGCGCCGGATCAGGCACCGACCAGGTTGTCGACCTTGCGCGAGAAAATCGAACTGCTTGCCGCAGCCGGGGTGGATCGCGTGTATGTCTGCCGCTTTACGTTCGATTTCGCACGAACGGCGCCCGAGTCGTTCGTCGAAGATATCCTGGCGCGTGGCCTGAACGTGCGCTGGCTGCTGGTGGGAGACGATTTCCGGTTCGGCGCCCGGCGCGCAGGAGATTTTCACCTGCTGTCGTCATTGGCGAATCGCTATGGTTACGAAGTCCATTCGATGAGTTCGGTGATCGCGGCCGATCGGCGGGTGTCGAGTACTTCGGTCCGCGAAGCATTGGCCGAGGGCGATTTGCAGCTGGCGACGGAACTGCTCGGGCGCCCGTATGTCGTCAGCGGTCGCGTGGTTTCGGGCGACCGAATCGGTCGCACGCTCGGGTTTCCGACCGCAAACATCCGGATGCGGCACAATCGACCGCCGCTGCTTGGGATCTTCGCGGTTCGGGTCCATGGGCTTGGGGAAGTCGTCCATGGTGCCGCAAGCCTTGGCGTTCGACCCACCGTCAACAATCGAGGCATCCCGGTGCTCGAAGTGCATCTGCTGGATTTCTCACGCAACATCTACGGAGCGCACGTCCGAGTGGAGTTCCTGCACCGGTTGCGTGAGGAGCGCAAGTATCCCGACATGGAAAGCCTGCGTCGGCAGATCGCGCTCGACGTCGAACACACACGAACTTATTTTTCGAATTTGTCGCGCACGTTGCCGCAGACCGGCGCCGCGCATTGAGCAATCGCGCGGCTCGCCGTGCAGCGCATTTCGCTGAGCCTGGATCATGACCGATTACAAGAAGACGCTGAACTTGCCGGAAACGGCCTTTCCCATGCGGGGAGATCTTGCCAAACGCGAGCCCGGCATGCTGGAGCACTGGCTGAAGAGCGGGCTCTATGCGCGCATTCGAGAAGCTCGCAGCGGACGGCCGCGCTTCGTGCTTCACGATGGGCCGCCCTATGCCAACGGCGACATCCATATTGGACACGCGGTGAACAAGGTGCTCAAGGACATCATCGTGAAGAGCCGCACGCTGATGGGGTACGACGCGCCGTATGTTCCGGGCTGGGATTGCCACGGGATGCCGATCGAAGTACAGATCGAGAAGGACCACGGCAAGAATCTCGAACCCGCGAAGACGCAGCGTCTCGCGCGTGCCTATGCGACCGAGCAGATCGCACGCCAGAAGACGGATTTCATTCGGCTCGGCGTCCTGGGTGACTGGGATCATCCGTATCGGACGATGGACTTCGCGACCGAAGCCAACGAAATCCGCGCGCTCGGCCGATTGATCGCCAAGGGCTACGTCTACCGGGGACTGAAGCCGGTCAACTGGTGTTTCGATTGCCGCTCCGCGCTTGCAGAAGCCGAAGTCGAATACGCCGATCGCAAGGACGTTGCGGTCGACGTGGGCTTTCCCATCGCCGACGCCGGTCGCCTCGCGGCTGCCTTCGGATTGCAGGCCCTGCCCGATGAGCGATGCTTTGCGGTCATCTGGACGACGACGCCCTGGACGCTGCCGTCGAACCAGGCGTTGAATGCGCATCCCGAAGTCGACTACGCACTGGTCGCTACCCCGCGCGGGCTGCTCGTGCTCGCCGAACCGCTCGTCGAAGCTTGCCTGAAGCGCTACGGGTTTTCCGGGCGCATCGTTGCCCGGTGCAAAGGGGCCGCGCTCGAACGGATCGAGTTCAGGCATCCCTTCTACGATCGGGTCTCACCGATCTTCCTCGGCGACTACGTGACGACCGAACAAGGCACGGGCATCGTCCACAGTGCGCCCGCGTACGGCGTGGAAGACTTCCTGTCCTGCCGTCGGTACGGCATGAAGGACGACGCGATCCTCAATTCCGTCATGTCCGATGGTCGCTATGCGCAGTCGCTGCCGTTGTTCGGCGGGATGCTTATCTGGGATGCGAACCCCAAGGTAGTCGAGCATCTCAAGCAAGCTGGCCTGCTGTTTGCTGCGGAAAGCAATGTGCACAGCTACATGCATTGCTGGCGTCACAAGACGCCGATCATCTATCGCGCGACGACCCAATGGTTCGCGGGGATGGACGAGGTGCCGGGCTATCAGGGCACCCGACCGCAGGAGCCTTTGCGGGCCACGGCCCTTCGCGGCGTCGAGGCCACTCAGTTCTTCCCCGAGTGGGGAAAGGCCCGTCTGCACGCGATGATTGCGGGGCGCCCCGACTGGACGTTGTCACGCCAGCGCCAATGGGGAGTCCCCATGCCGTTTTTCGTCCACCGCGAGACGGGCGCTTTGCATCCCCGTACGCTCGATGTGCTCGAGCAGATTGCCGCGCGCGTCGAGAAGGAAGGGATCGAGGCCTGGCAACACGTCACGGCCGAAGAGATGCTCGGCGCCGATGCGGCAGCCTACGAGAAGGTGCGTGACACGCTCGATGTCTGGTTCGATTCAGGCACGACGCATGAGACGGTTCTGGGCGGCCCCGGCAATCGGGCGGGCGGCTCCCACGCGCAATCGCTGGCATTCCCCGCAGACCTTTATCTCGAGGGGTCGGACCAGCATCGGGGCTGGTTCCATTCGTCGCTGCTCGTCTCCTGCATGCTCAACGGCACGCCCCCTTACAAGGCGCTCCTGACCCACGGATTCGTCGTCGACGGCGATGGGCGCAAGATGAGCAAGTCGCTGGGCAATGTCATCCTGCCGCAGAAGGTGGTCGGAACGCTCGGGGCCGACATTTTGCGCCTGTGGGTGGCATCGACCGACTATTCCGGCGAACTGTCGATTTCGGACGAAATTCTCAAGCGGGTGGTCGAGAGCTACCGGCGCATCCGGAATACCTTGCGCTTCTTGCTCGCGAATCTGTCGGACTTCGATCCCAGGGAGCATGCGATGCCCCCGCACGAGTGGGCGGAAATCGATCGCTACGCGGTGCTTCGTCTCGCGCGGCTGCAAGCGGAGATCATCAAGGAGTACGAGCAGTATCGCTTCCACATGATCGCGCAGCGGCTGCATGAGTACTGCTCCGAACAGCTTGGCTCGTTTTATCTCGATATCCTCAAGGATCGGCTCTACACCGCGGGCAAGGATTCCAAGGCACGGCGTGCGGCCCAGAATGGCCTGTATCACATCGCGCACGGCGTGATCCTGATGTTCTCGCCGATGCTGAGTTTTACGGCCGAAGAGGCATGGGCGCATTTGCCGGATAAGCCAAAGGACAGTGTGTTCCTGCAGGAATGGCACCGGACGCCCGAGATCGCTGATGCAGAAATGCTCGACGCTCGTTGGGAGAAGCTGCTGGTTCTGCGGGCAGATGTAAGCAAGGAACTCGAGGGGTTGCGTGTTGCCGGAAAGATCGGATCTGCGCTGGCCGCAGAGGTCGAGATCTATACCGACAACGATGACAGCCACGCCCTGTTGCAGCATTACGGCGATGAATTGCGCTTCGTGTTCATCACGTCGGCCGTGCGGGTGCTGAGAGGTGCGAATCCGGATGCCGTGGCGAGTCGGCTCGATGGCGTATTCGTGCGCGTGCTGCCGAGTTCGGGCGTCAAGTGCGAGCGCTGCTGGCACTATCGCCACGACGTGGGCGTGCAGCCCGAGCATCCTTCGCTATGTGCGCGCTGTGTGTCGAATCTCAATGGCGACGGAGAACCTCGTCCCTATGCGTGACTGGAAGCCCATCGTCGGTTGGCTGTTCCTTTCGGGCGTGGTCATTGCGGCCGACCAATGGACGAAATGGATCGTCGAGGCCGCCATTCCGTTCGGAACGAGCATCTACGTACTCCCCGTGATGGATCTGGTGCACGTGCGAAATACCGGGGCGGCATTCAGCTTTCTCGCGGGCGCTTCGGGATGGCAGCGGGAGTTTTTCATTGGTGTGGGTATCCTTGCATCTTCGTGGATGCTCTGGATGATCGCCCGTGCCGAGCGTGGGCAGCGGGCGTTTTGCATGGCGCTGAGTCTGATTCTCGGCGGGGCGCTTGGAAACGTCATCGACCGCGTGAGGGTGGGTGCGGTGGTCGACTTTCTGCATTTTCACGGGGGCCCCTACTACTGGCCTGCATTCAATGTTGCCGACTCGGCCATCACTTGCGGTGCGATCCTGCTGATCGCCGATGCGTTCTGGCAGGGTCGAAAAGCTTCGCGCACCAATGCGCGGACCGCACTCGAATAGACTGTCCAAGCGTACGATGCGAGCGGGCGCTGCCCGTGTTCCGTCGTGAATCGAAGGAGTAGGCCATGGAAGTGCTGCTCGCCAATCCCAGAGGTTTTTGTGCCGGAGTCGACCGCGCGATCGAGATCGTGGAGCGGGCGATCGAGATTCATGGTGCGCCGATCTACGTCCGCCACGAGGTCGTTCACAACCGCTTCGTCGTCGATGGTCTGCGGCGCAAGGGTGCGGTTTTCGTCGAGGATCTCGATGAAGTTCCCGAGGGGGCGACCGTGATCTTCAGTGCGCACGGCGTCTCGCAAGCGGTGAGGCAGGATGCGAGCGCAAGAGGGCTGCAGGTGTTCGATGCGACGTGCCCCCTCGTCACCAAGGTACACGTCGAAGTGAGCCGCACGTCAGACGCCGGTCGCGAGATCGTCATGATCGGTCACGCCGGTCATCCCGAAGTGGAAGGCACGATGGGACAGGTGAGCGATGGATCGATTCATCTGGTCGAGACCGTTGAAGATGTCGCGCGACTCGAGGTTCGGGATGCTGCGAACGTCGCATACGTCACCCAGACCACGCTTTCCGTCGACGACGCGCGTGCCATCATCAACGCTTTGAAGATTCGGTTTCCCGCGATCGTCGCGCCCAAGAAGGACGATATCTGCTACGCCACGCAGAACCGGCAGGATGCGGTGAAGCAATTGGCCCAGGCATGCGATGTCGTGCTCGTGGTGGGGTCGCCCAATAGTTCGAACTCGAACCGGCTGCGCGAGGTCGCAGCGAATTTCGGCGTGCCGGCCTATATGGTCGATCAGGCGGGCGACCTCGATCCGCAATGGTTGCAGAGTGCTCGGAAAGTCGGCATCACGGCAGGGGCCTCAGCGCCGGAAGTACTCGTCACGGATGTCGTGGAACGACTGAAGTCGCTCGGGGCATCGAAGGTCACCGAACTGCAGGGAACGTTGGAGAACATCACGTTCAGTCTGCCGAAGGGCCTCAACAAGGCCGCAGCCGCGACGTCCTCATCCTGAGATCCTGTCGCCAGGGTTCGACGGACATGTGGGTGTCCGTCGAATTCCTTTCACGTGTGAGCCACGTTGCCTACTGCTCAGGCTCCATGTACCAGTAGGTTCTGCGCGCTACGCCGACGCTGCCTTCGCGACAGCTGAAGAGCTGCGAGCCTGCGCCGCAGCCCGTCGCAGACGGTGTCGTCGTGTTCGTGACGTTGCCTCCTGCCAGGCCGATCGTGTAGATCGATCCGCCGACGATGACGGTTTGCAGCGGCGAATAGTAGCCTCGGCTCACGCCGGCGTAGTAGCGGTCGCGCGCGCTGACCGTGCCGTCGCCATTCAAGTCCATAAGGTTGCCGTAGAGCGCACTGATTTCGTTCAATCGACCTTCGCCCGGCGGCAGGCATTCGCTCGAGATGGCCGAGGGATTGTAGCTGCTGAAGCGCAGCTTCTGCCCGAACACGAAGGGTGAACTCGTGACCTTCTCGCCGACTTCCAGGTCTCGCGCCCATCCGCGCTTGGTGACCAACGTGTTCGGCAGTACGCCGGCGGTGTCGGTCGCGGAAAGTGTGAGGAAGTCGCCTGAGGCGTAGCTCGCGGCCGTACCCGCCGTCGCCGTGAGACCGATGTCGAAATCCGCTACCATGAAGATCTTGTCGGATGACGGTGTGACGAGCGGATGTTCGCGATCGCCGGTACCGACGTATACGGCATCCCATTCGATCGAGAAGGGTGCGATCTGCGGGACGACTACCGGCGGAAAGAGGATCTTCCGGTTCGGTACGCCAGAATCCGACAGGATAGCGAGAAGCTTGCCCTTCCAGGTCGTGGCGTCGGTCGCACCGATGTCGAACCGCCACAGGTTGCCACCCACGTCGCCTACGACGATGCGGTCCATGAGGTTCTCGGCGTCGAAGTCCGTGTTGAGTACGGTGAGGTCCGACGGGATGCTCCACTGAATGCCGGTAGCCGCGTTCAGGAAGTCGCCCGCAGAATCGCTGAACCGCTTGACCAATGCGCCCGTCGAGCCTTCGACCACGAACAAGGCACGACCGATCGAATCGGACGTCGTGAGGGCCGGCAGCGGATGGGTGTCCTGCTGCGGATCGTAGCCGCCGCCGAACATGACGACGGGATCCGCATTCCCGGCCGGCCGAGCGCCTGATATTCCTGTCGTCGCTGCGACTCGTGCAGTCACCGGCGTGGACCACGTTTGCCCCAGCAATGCGAAGTCGGTCGTGGCCGAGCAGGACGTGGCGGTGCAGCGTTCCGTGGGCGTCACTCGCCAGAGGAATTTCGGCGAAGTGATGGAAGTGAGGTCGAGCGCGTAATATGCTTTGCCCCCGCGACGCAATCCGAAGTAGAGCCAGACGCGTTCCGATCCGTCGACGATGCCGTTGCGATCGCCGCGATCGACCCAGAAGGCTGGAGCACCGTCGGCGAGATCGAGCGATGCGCCGTTAGCATTGGTCATCGATGCATTGAGGAACGGAAGCGCTTCTTCCACGAGGAAGGCCCATTTCTCCTGGCCGGTGGCGCCGTCGATGGCGTGCAGCAGACCGTCGTTCGTCAGGTAGAACATGTACTGCTCGGTCGCCCGATCCGAGCCGGGAACCTGCGCGTCCGCGGTCGGCGTGCTGTTGTACGTGATGATGGCCGGGCGCGAATGCTGTACGTCGGCGTGTGCCCAGCTGCGCCAGGTTGTACAAGCGGTGACGGCCGAGGAGTTGTACGCGTCGCTGCAATTTGCATCGCCGGGATTGCCGCCGCGGACGTAGTTGATCAGCGTGCTGCGCAATGCATCGGACATTGCTGCGTTCCCGAGCATCGCCTTGGTAATGCGGTCGTTGCTTTCCTTCACGAGGTTCGTCGTGTCGGTGAGCGTTGCCGACGAAGGCGGCGACAGGGAATTCGTGGTCAGGAACGTGTAGACCTTGCGCGTATCCGGGGTGTAACCGGTCGTGCCGATCAACTGATGCCCGGTACCCCCCTTGTCGGGCTTGCTGCCGTCCTGCAGGGTGCTGGGGTTCCAGTAGCTCACTGCTTCCGGATCGACGATGACCTGCTCGAAGCCGGTCAGTGGGTCGGTCTCG
>JBIKKL010000201.1:0-7890 GCA_044360365.1 Burkholderiales bacterium
GCTTGTCCTTGAGTGGCCCCGTCTGACCGAAGCCCGTGATCGAGCAATAGACGAGGCGCGGATTGAGCTTGCCCAGCGTTTCGTAGTCGAGGCCGCGTCGCGCGAGATCGCCTGCCTTGTAGTTTTCGATCAGCACGTCCGCGCGTTCGGCGAGACGACGTGCCGCGGCCGCTCCGCACGCATTGCCGAGATCGAGGACGATGGAGCGCTTGTTGCGGTTGGCGCTGCTGAAGTATGTGGAATCCTGTGTCGGATTGCCGTTCGTATCGGGCAGCCAGGGTGGGCCCCAGGGCCGCGTGTCGTCGCCCACGCGAGGCCGTTCGACCTTGATCACGTCCGCGCCGAGATCGGCAAGGATCTGTGCACAAGTCGGTCCTGCGAGCACGCGCGACATGTCGATCACGCGCAGCCCGGCCAGTGCGGGAGCTCGCATTGCGCCGTTCAGGTTCGTCATCTGCCTCCTCCTTGCCTCTTGCGGACGCTTGCGCCGTTACGCCGCGCGTATACCCGCCACGTACATTGGTTCTACACCATCACTTCAAGACCTTGCTTGCCGCCGCCTGCTCGATCAGCGCCTTCGCATCCGCTTCCATCAGGAAACCGGCCTCCACTGCTCGGCGTGCCGACTCCTGCACCGCGCGCACATACCCTTCGTGCGAGCCGTAGCGTTCCTCCAACGACGGACGCGGATCGGCGCGGGCGTCGCGCTCGGCGCGAGTACGCGCGAACGGCACCATCCCGCCGGCGTAGTTGCAGAGCTTGCCTGCATGAAATGGACGCTTGTCCGCCGCGGTGACGTTCCAGCCGAGATACGTCCCGAGCGGCGCCCCGCCAAGCACCGTCGGCACGCCACCGACTTCGTTGCCGTCCGGATCGACTTTGGGCACGAGCATCTTCAGCACCTGGCGGATGCGAGGTGGTGCGAGCGAGGCAATGCCAGATGCATCATTCGGATCGAACTGCGGTCCCCAGTCATAGTCCAGGAGCGGATTGATGAAGTCCGGTTCGGGCAATGTCGGTCGCAGCCCGGGCAAGTTCGGAAATCCAAGAGCAGCCTTCGTCGGCTCGACCAACTGTCCCGCACGAAGCGTGGGGTAGCGACTGGGCGGGGGCGGAACATCCCTCATTACCCAGTTGCGGAAGTGAACGGTCAGGGCACGCCAGACCTCGTCGTGCGACAGGGGATTGGCCGCCAGCACGCCCGTACCCCAGTTGTTGCCCGGACACTGAACCGGCTTCGCCGTCTGGTGAAATTCGGGCAGGCTGCTGTCGAATCCGCCGCGACCGCCGCCATGGCTCGAACTCGCAATGTAGTAGCGGCGCACGTTCGGCGGCAGCGCGATGTCTTCCTTCGCTTCTGTCCCAACCCATTCCGGTCCGAGCTTGAGCGCCCAGATCTCCGCCGAACCGAAATGCTCGATGATCCTGGGGCATGTTTTCGAGGCGCTGCAGCGATCCTGGATGCTGCGAGTCGGCAGATTGCGAGCCCTATCCGGATAAGGCCCCCACCACTGCGGTCCCTCAGACCCGGCCTGGTAAAGTTCCAGCACGCCGTCGGGCTGCGCCCAGCGGAAGTTCAGTGCGATGCGCCGCCCGGCAATGACTGGCCACATGCCGTCGTGCACCTGCCGCTTCGCTTCGTCCTGATTGAAGCCGAGATGCAGCCAGCCGCGCAGAAAGTTACCCGACTGGGAGCGCCCACGTGCGATGCTGTACCTGGCGATACCAGCCAGAGGGTTCGGCGTCCCGGCATCGTCGGTCGATGCGTACTTGAAGAACGTGCCCAGATCACGCCATGCAGCAAAGCCCACGCCGAGAGGATAGGGGTCCTTGGCGGTGTACACGACCTGATACAGCTTCGTCGCATCGAACCCGCCGTTGAGACAGACCATGACGGGAAGCTTCACGAGCGGCTCGGGCGCCTCGAATGTGCCACCGCCGCAGAACTTCCAGTCGTCCGATGCAATGACCGTCTCGCCCTTGACCGTGCCGTCCATCGATTCGTGTGCCCGCGACACGAGCTTCGCCTTGCGGGTATCCAGCGTGGCGGGCATATAGGGCACCGGATTGGTCTGGACGATCAGCGGCTGCGCCGCCGTTCCACTGCGATTCACGATACGTGCGAACACTGCGCCGGTGACCGGCGAGCCGTCGGGCTGCTTCACGAACGGAAGCTGCAGCCAGTGATTCGCGCCGACCGCCATGGTGTCGCGAACGGTCGTACCCAGCATGGCGCTCATGCCGGCGTTATCCCCCTGCCATGCCGTCGCGAGCCCGATGTCGCCAAATCTGCGCTCCTGCACCGATAGCAGCACTGGACGGCCGCGATTCGGCACCTCGTGCCAAAGCATTCCGCTCGCCCGGGTGTCGTCAACCGGCTTGGTGATGACGAACGTAGCCACGTAGCGAACCTTGCCGTCAGCCGCGCGGACGAGATCGATGTCCTGAATGAGCGCGTTCAGCGGGTCGCGCGGATCCAATTCGCCATAAGCGCGTCCTGCGATTTGCTCGTAGGCGCCCGCGTCGCCGTAAGCCGGACACGCATCGCCCTTGCAAAAGGCAGGCGACACCTTCTCGTCGATCACGATCCGTGTCACCCGAGCATCGGAGACCATCGGGTACGCAACGCCGATGAGCAGACCCGCAACGAGCTGTGCGCCGATGAGACGCCGACCCATAGATCCCATGCTCTCCTCCCCCACTTGGCCGGCGTACCTGCACTGCGTTGCGCAATGCGGACTCCGGCTGCCCTGTTGGATTCATGTTATCACCCGACATCGACGCACGACTCGAACGCCTTCGAAGCGCGTCGCCGGCGCCAACATGTACAACTCGGTGTTGACCCAGCGCAAAGTGCGAGGCTACATTGACGCAAAACTGCAAACGGAGGAGAAACGCATGGACGATGTCCGCATACTGGCCACGGGACTCGGATTCCCCGAAGGCCCCATCGTGTGTCCCGATGGCTCGATCATACTCACGGAAATTCGCAACCAGCGCTGCACGCGCGTCACGCAAGACGGCACGGTGAGTCTCTTCTCCGCCTGCGGCGGCGGCCCGAACGGACTCGCGATCGGGCCCGACGGCTACTACTATCTCTGCAACAACGGCGGCAGCCGGTACGCCGAGGGCCATTCGATGGGTCTCGCGCCGCATCCCAACTATCACCACGGCTCCATCCAGCGGCTCGATCCGAAAACGGGCGCAGCGCAACTGCTCTATACCCAGGTCAACGGCCGCAAGCTCTCGGCACCGAATGACCTGGTCTTCGACAAGGAAGGCGGCTTCTACTTCACCGATCTCGGCAAGCGCTATGCGCACTACCGCGATAACGCAGGCGTCTACTACGCTCTGCCCGACGGCTCGAAGATCATCGAAGTGGCCTACCCGATGCTATCTGCCAACGGATGCGGCTTGTCCCCGGACGGCAAGACGCTCTACGTGTGCGATACCGAGGGCGCCCGATTGTGGGCGTTCGAGGTTCAGGGCCCCGGCAAGCTCAAGCCCAAATCGGAATTCGCACCGCACAGCGGCCAGATCATCGCGGGCCTGCCCGGCCGGGCGCGCTTCGACAGCCTGGCCGTCATGGCGAGCGGGAACGTCCTCTGCGCGACGCTCAACACCGGCCATCTCACGGAGATTTCGCCTCGCGGCGACATCGTGCGCGCAGTGAAGATGCCGGACACGTATCCCACCAACGTGTGCTTCGGCGGCGCGGACATGCGGACGGCTTACGTCACGCTGTCGGACTCCGGGCGCCTGGGTGTCGTGCAGTGGCCCGAACCCGGGTTGAAGCTCAACTTCTGAGTGCCGTGCCGCGCGTCCGGATCGCTCCGACGCGCGGCCATCACCTCACGCCGATCAGCGGTCCGCATCATATCGGCGGATGCCGCGATGTCCAGTCGGTCGCGTCTTCGTAGGCGGCGGCAATGCGATAGATGCGGGATTCGCAGAAGTTGTCCGCTGCGATCTGTAAACCAAGCGGCAACGCGTGCGCCCCGAAACCCATCGGCTGTACGAGCGCCGGCAATCCCGAGAGGTTGTACATCCGCGTGCAGCCGCCGCGACGGGCCGTCGCGCTGTTCATGAGCACCTCCATCGTGTCGGAGATGCTCTCCCGACCCACGCTCACGATGGCATCGACGCCGCCTGCGAACAGTTCTGCGTACTTGCACTTCAACGCCACGCGCACGGCGTTGGCCTCCTGCAGTTCCGCGCTTGTCTGCCTCGCCGCGGCAGACAACCGCTCGCGCAACGAGACATCGAATTTCTCCGGCCGCTGCTCGAGGTTCTCGCGATGATAGGCATACGCCTCGGCGAGCAGGATGCGGGTGCCGAGGTCGGCAGCCAATCCGATTTCCGGGAAATCGAACTCGACCGTCCGGGCGCCGAGACCGCGCAGCACACGCAAGGCTTCCTCGAACGCAACCATGCATTCGGCATCGTGCGGATTCGCTTCCATGAAGCGACGCGGCACGGCAAGCGTCATCCCCTTAACGCCTGCGCCGAGTTGTTCGCTGAAATCCGGCACGGGTTCGGCCGCCGAGGTGGGGTCGAGCGGATCGTGGCCTGCCATCGCCTGCAGCATGAGGGCGTTGTCGCGCACCGTCCGTGTCATGGGCCCCACGTGATCGAGACTTGCCGCGAGCGGCAGCACGCCGTGCACGCTCACCCGCCCGAACGTGGGCTTCATACCGACGATGGCACACACGGACGCCGGATGCCGGATGGATCCTCCGGTGTCGGTGCCGGTGGCGCCGAAGCACAAGCCGGCAGAGACTGCTGCGCCGGAGCCGCTGCTCGATCCGCCGGGACTGTAGTCGAGATTCCAGGGGTTGCGGGCCGGTTCGAAAGCGACCGTCGGGCCCGGATTGCCATAGGCGAATTCCCAGAGAGAGGTCTTGCCGAGGCTGATTGCGCCGGCCGCTTTCAGCCGCGCATAGACGGTCGCGTCTTCGACGGGCACCCAGTCGCGCAGTTGATTCGAGTGCGCCGTCGTGCGAACGCCCTGGGTCGAGACGATGTCCTTGTGTGCGATCGGAATGCCGTGCATGGGGCCGCGATACCGGCCCTGCCGGATTTCAGTCTGGGCAGCTCGTGCTTCCTGCAGTGCCTGATCGGCGGTCAACGTGATGAAAGCATGCAGTTTTCGATCGAGGGACGAGATGCGCGCAAGACAGTTCTCGACGAGCGCGACGGGCGACAGCCTGCCGTCGCGAATGCGTGTCGACGCGTCGGCGATCGTCAGGTAATGCAGTGGCTCGCTCAAGGCGCACGCTCCTCGATGGATGGGCCGGTCATTCTATCGCCCACCCAACGAACTGCGATCAAGATTCGTAAGCGCCACGATACGGTTGGTGTCGATCGCCTTCTGCGGCGCATGCACGCCGATTGACTGCGCCGGCAAGCGTGCGCGACACTGCCCCGTAGGTATCGCGTCAACGTCTCGACAGGAGTGCTGCAATGAAGGTCGTGGTCTGCAAGGAGTTCGGGCTGCCCGAAACACTGGTCGTGGAAGAGCGGCCCGCGCTGGAAGCGCCGGCGGGCAAGGTGGTCGTCAGCGTGAGGGCAGCGAGCGTCAAGTTCTCGGATACGCTGCTCATCCAGAACAAGTACCAGACCAAGCCTGAACTGCCCTTCGTCCCGGGCGGGGAGGTGACTGGCGTGATCAAGGCCGTCGGCGCAGGTGTCACCGGATGGAAAGTGGGCGATCGCGTCAGCGCCCAGACCGGTCAGGGCGGATTCGCCGAGGAAGCCCTCGCCGATCCCGAGAAGCTCTCCTCGATTCCCGAGACGATGGATTTCTCCGACGCCGCCGGGCTCTCGAACGCCTACAGCACGTCGTACTACGCGCTCATCGACCGCGGGCAACTGAAAGCCGGTGAAACCCTACTCGTGCTGGGCGCCTCGGGCGGCGTAGGACTCGCCGCGGTGGAGATCGGCAAGATCGTCGGGGCGACCGTCATCGCCTGCGCCTCCAGCGACGACAAACTCGCCGTCTGCCGCGCACATGGCGCCGATCACATCATCAACTACGACCGGGAAGACATGCGAGCCCGGGTGAAGGAGATCACCGGCGGCAAGGGTCTCGATGTCGTGTTCGATCCGGTCGGCGGCGACTACTCCGAGCGCGCGCTGCGCGACATGGCCTGGGGCGGGCGCCTGCTCGTCATCGGCTTCGCAGCCGGGCCGATCCCGAAGATCGCCCTCAACCTGCCGCTCATCAAGGGTTGCAGCATCGTGGGCGTCTGGGTCGGTGCATTCTCGAAGAAGGAGCCTGCGCGCCACCGCGCCAACGTCGATCAGATCTGGAAATGGATCGCCGAAGGCAAGATCAAGCCGCATGTGCACGCGAAGTATCCGATCGAGAAGGCCGCCGACGCGATGAACGAAATCATGGCGCGCCGCGTCGCTGGCAAAGTAGTGCTGGTCAACGAGCGCTAACGCGCCGCGACCCTGAGTCGACTCAGCGTCGGCCCAGGGTCAGTGAGCGGCGATCGTCGAAGGCCGCACACCGCAAGCGCTCGAAACCGAAACGTATCAGGCCAGCAGTTCGGTGAGGTCCGATACGCGATCGAGCCGCTCGAAGCCGTGGATCTTCTCCAGGCTCGCATTCATGCGAGCGGCAGGCAAACCGCTCATGGGCACGAGCGTTCGATACTTCGCATCGATGTCGGCCCAGTCGATCCCCCGCGGCCCCGAGCCACGCGGGAAGTCGACGCAATCGGAATAGCTGCGTCCATCCTTGAGCCTGATCGTCACCGTTGCGCCGTGATGATGCGGGAAGCGATCCGGATACGGCGCGGGATTCTGGTCGGTCACGATCTTGTCGATCAACGCGGCGATGACGGGATCCGCCACTTTCTCCGGCGTCGCATGGCGCCAGCCGAATTCGCGATCGGCAACGGCGGCCGCAATGAAATAGCTCGGACTATGGGCCATGCCGATGAGGTCGGTCGGATGCTTCGGGCCCGGCATGGTCACGTACTTCGGCGCCGAGACGAAGATGGTCTCCACCTCTTCCGGCTTCACGTCGCCGGCGATGGCGGCGTTGGCCGCCGCTTCCGCGGTGGCGTGATGAGGATGCCCCCCCGGCACGAGCTTCACCGCCATGTTCGTCACGATGTCCCAGGACTTGCCCCAGTCGCGCGTCACGTCGTCGAGATGATCGCCGCCATAGACTGCGAAGAAACCCTTGGGCATGTCGAGGATGTTCGGTTCGGCCTGAAAACCCTTCTGCGCCGCCTGTGCGGCATGAATGCCCAGGAGTGCGGAGAGTCCGGCGTGATACTCACGCGCCACACTGGTATTGGCGGAGGCATGCAGACCGCCGATCGACGTCGCTGCCAGCGCGATGGCATGGGTCATTCGCGTCTGATCGAGGCCGAGCAGCGTGCCCGCCGCGACCGCGCCCGAGAAGATCGACGAGATGGCGCTGTGCAAGCCGCGCACAGTACGTCCCGGCGTAAGTGCCTCGTCAATTCGGCCTGCGATCTCGTAGCCGAGCACCATGGCATGCAGCACGTCGCGTCCGCTCTTGCCGTTGCGCTCGGCGATGGCAAGCGCGGTGGACGTGATGATCGTTCCAATGTGGGCGATGTTGCGCAGGTCGCTGTCGTCGGACGCCGCTGCATCGCTCATCACGGCATTGATGCGTGCCGCTTCCGTCGCCGGCAATCGATGACCGGCATCGAACCAAACGGTCGCCTCGGGCCTGCCGCCGCGATCGTGCGCGAGTTCCCGCAGTATCCTGGCGGAATCGATGCCCTTGCCCATCGCGGCGCTTGCGATGGTGCTCGCCATCGACATCCGTGCCCGCTCGAGAGCAAGCGGCGGCAGATCGTCGACGCGTGTTTCGATCAGCAGGCGCGCAAGTTCGCCGGCCATGCT
>JBIKKL010000202.1:0-7876 GCA_044360365.1 Burkholderiales bacterium
GTGGTCTGCCTGATTCAATCAGCCGACGTGCGGCCTCGTGCTGCTTTGTGGCCTCACCATCCACCTGAACTTAGTAGCGAGCCCGACCACTTGCTTCGCCCCTTCCTTCTTCCAGCCAACAAACTGGCGGGATCGAAATCAACGGGCACGGCCACCCGCTTGCTCTTGAGCATCCCGAAACCGCTTGCGGGAAGATCTGCCGGCGTGCTGACAACGCGCATTTCAACGCGGTCGCCCATCAGGACAAACTCCACCTTGCTGCCCTGACGGAGCCCCAGTTGCTGCCGCAGCAGCTTCGGGATGGTGACTTGACCCTTGCTCGTGACAGATATGATTTCCATACGGGCTCCTTGGTAATGCCAGGCAAGATTACCCCTACCTCTGCGATCACCACGAAATGAGATCGACGGCATGGAGACCATGCGTCCGCCGATCTGATTCGAGCGGCACTGATGCGTGCCAGTGCACGGCAAGTGATAGCGCCGATGCAGTGCTCACCCACCGTGCCGGCCGCCCGGCATTTGGCATCGCTCCAGAAGTTATTCTGGCGTTACGCAATGGTGAGTTGGTCGAACGAAGTCGTGGCGATCGCTGTGGCACTCGGCGCGGGACGGCTCTGGGATCAGTTTAGGCTGCACCTAATCCACCCTGATCCCCGTCTGCTTCACCATAAGCGTCCATCTGTCCACGTCGTCCTTGATGAAAGTACGGAACTCTCCCGGCGTGCTCGGCGAGGCAGTGCCGCCTTCGAACTGGAGCGACTTTTGAACGTCGGGCGTGGCGAGCGCCTTGACGACCTCCTGGTTGATGCGCGTGACGACATTCGGCGGAACCTTGGCTGGCGCGAGAACACCGTGCCAAATCATCGATTCGAACCCCGGGTAGCCTGCTTCGTTGAGCGTGGGCACGTCGGGGAACAGGTGCGAGCGTTTGGTGCCGGTAATCGCCAGCAGGCGCGCCCGGCCGTCGCGGGCGAAGTTGAGCGACGACACCATCGAGGTGACCATGTAATCGACGCGGCCCGCGCGCAGGTCGAGCATGCCCGGCCCCCCACCCTTGTACGGGACGTGCACCGTGTCGATGCCTGCACGGATGTTCAGGAATGCGCCCATTACGTGGCTGCTGCCCGCGTGACCCGCCGACGCGAACGTCAACTTTCCTGGTTTCCCCTTAGCCGCCGCGACCAGATCCTTCATCGACTTCAGCGGCGAGCTATCGTTGACTACGATCACTTGTGGCGTGCGCACCACGAGCGAAATCGGGGCGAAGTCTCGCAGCGTGTCGTAGTTCTTTACCGAGCGGACGGCCTGGCCGATAACGAGATTGCTGTCCTGCCCCAGAACGATGGTGTGCCCATCGGGTTGCGACTTTGCCGCGATTTCCGCACCCACCGATCCCGCCGCGCCCGTGCGATTGTCGATCACGACCGATTGGCCTAGACCCTCAGAAAGCTTAGCCGCGATGATCCGGGCGTAGGTGTCGGTGCTTCCGCCGGGCGGATAGGGCACGACGAAGCGAATCGGGCGGATGGGGTAAGCCTGTGCCTGAACAACCGCAGATGGTGTCGCAAGGATCGTGGACAGGACGATGCCCGCAATCGTGTAATGCCGAGCGCAAAACATTCGAGTCTCCTCCTCGTAAGGATGGAAATCTATGCCGGGAGCTCGCGTAGAGTCAAACCATTTGGCGCGCAATCGAGTTGTTGCAATGATGGCGCGCGGGAATTCAGACGAATCACCTGCAGATGGACGCGGTCTTGGTTTGAGTATCGACGTTGCCTTTTCGCCGGCACTCGTTGAGCGGGCCTCGATCCGTGATCGCAGGCGGTTGCGGGTACGACGGGCGCGGTCATGGCCCTACTCGATCTCGCCGTAGACATACTCGTCGCATGGCTGCTCGCGCGTGATTCCGCGCTCAAGACGTTGTCTCCCTGAAAGGACCGAGTCGATCCGCTGTGACAATTCTTGCCAACCGCAACGCGTTCGGCCGATGCTGGACTTCCCCGCGGCAAGACTGCAGCAGTCGGTCGAACGGGCCGGGACTCTACGCTGCGATCGTCGTCACCGACACCGGCAATTACGCGTTGCCGGCGCGGCTTCAGCCGCGCGCCAACAGCAACGCGCGCTCGGCGGGCTGCACGAAGCGCCACTGGCCGGGCATGGACCCAGCCGCCAGGCTGAGGGCGCCGAATGAACTCCGGTGCAAGGCCACACAGTGGTTGCCAACCGCCGCCAGCATGCGCTTGACCTGATGATACTTACCCTGCAGCAAGGTCAGACGCAGGGCGTTTGGACCGACGATCTCGCAGCGTTCGGCGCACACCGGGTGGGGGTCGTCGTTCAGCAGGACGCCGTCGCGCAGATGCTGCGCTTCGGACTCCTCCACCGGCCGGGCGGTGACCACCTCGTACGTCTTCGGTACCTTGTATTTGGGCGCGGTCAGGCGGTGGATCAGGGGGCCGTCGTCGGTCAGCAGGAGCAGACCGGTGGTGTCCTGGTCCAGCCGGCCTACCGATTGAACGCCGCGATTGCGCAATGGGGGCGGCAGCAACAGCAGAACGCTGGGCCAGGCAGACGGCTTTTGCGAGCATTCGTAGCCGGCTGGCTTGTGCAGAAGCACCAACGCGCTGGCGTGGTATTCCCAGTGCTCACCGCTCACCTCGAACGTCAGGCCATCGGTGGCAAAGGCGGCACTCGGCTCATCCACCAGCGTCCCGCCCACACGCACCTGGCCTGCATGCACCAGGTTCACGCAATCGCGCCGCGTGCCGAATCCCTGGGTGAACAGGATGTCGGCGATGGTGTGTGCCTGTGGCTGCGCCTTACCCGACGAAGACTTGGTGCGCCTCACGGCCGGCCTGCGAGGCCGGGGCCACCGTTGGTCATCGCTGGGCGCGTGGATGCGGGCAGTATGAACATTCGGATACGATAATGGTTTGGACGCAGCCCGCATTATCGGGCAAAAAGATGCCCAGGCTTCTGCTGAAACGGACGGCAGCGCTTCGCTCAGATCCGTAATGGCATGGCCTTCTCGCTCGCCCGCTTCCTATGCACCATGCGAGTATAGGAATGTGTGCCCGATGAACTGCTGCCCAAGGACGAGTCCGCGCCAATGACTTCGTTGAAACCCCAGGCTTGCGAATCGCCCGACGACGTACTTCGACGGATCGTTCGGTCTTGTCAGCCATACGGCCAAGTCGAGGACGTCGCGCTGTTCTGTCGAGCCGATCGTCCTGAGCAACTGCTTTGCACGGTTTCGATGTCGGGGAATTTGGAAGCCGCCGCGCACGCGATAGCACCGGCCTTGGTCAGGGGCGGCGAGTTGTGCGCGTTCGTCCCTGTGCCTGTGAGCTTCAAGTGCGCTCGCCGGCTCGACGGCCAGGTGCTTAGACCAATGTGCAGCGATTGCCGCTGGTCCGGCGTGCAGTGTCGCGCGCAGCTCGACTGAATCCCCCGCTAATAGAGACAGTGTATCGTCTCAATCGGATCACACGACCGCGCGTTCTCCGGATTTGAGCGTCGCATACGATTGCCGATTTGCATCATCCGTGTTGCTGCCGATCGGGAATTGACCCATTTAAGAAGGCTTCGGCGACTTCGCTCTGACCCAGGTTCACACCGAGCACTTGCACGTTCGCCATGGCGGTGCGTCAATTGATCCGTCATGGGAGGCGGGTCACTCGACAGTCGGCACGGTGGGTCAGAACTCGATCGGCGCCAACAGATGTTGGGCTGACACATCCAGTCGGTGCGTGGCGTTGACGTGCCGAAACAGTTGTATGACAATCAGACCATATGATGACTTCGCTACACGCGTTCGATGCCATGAAGCTGCCGGCGGCGCGTTGCCGTTCGGAGGAGGTGGCGGGCCTGATCGGGGACAAAATACGTTCCGGTGCGATCAGCGCAGGTGCGAGGCTGCCCACGGAACTCGCCATGGCCACCCAATTCGGGGTCAGCCGAACGGTCGTTCGCGAGGCCATCGCCCGGATGAAGAGCGAGGGATTGGTGGAGTCGCGCCAAGGGGCGGGTGCGTTCGTGTCGCAACCCGGACGGCGCCCGATCGCGTTGAGCATCGACCCACAGACTGCGCGCTCAGTAACTTCGGTGCTTCAAATACTTGAACTGCGCAGGGCGGTGGAGGCTGAGATCGCAGAAATTGCGGCCCAGCGGCGCAGCCGTCAGGATCTCGCCGCGATCAAGCGTGCCTGCGCCGCGATCGCCCGAGACGTGCGCTCGGGAGGGGACGGGGTCGCGGCGGACGTCGCGTTTCATCGCGCGATCGCAGCCGCCACTCACAACCCGTATTTCAACCTGCTGCTCGACTATCTGCAGTTGTTTCTGCACCACGCAGTCAGCGTGACTCGAGCGAACGAGGCGCGGCGTATCGACTTCACGCGTCAGGTCGAGAGCGAGCATCGGGCGATCATCGCCGCGATCGAGCGCTCCGACTCGGCCGGTGCCCGGCAAGCGGCACGGCTGCACATGGACAATGCGCACAGTCGCATCGGAGAGGCCGATGCCGACTTCTGGTCCGAGGAGGGCGGCGTGCGTGCTCGCGCGCTGCTGATCAATGCGCGAGCACCAGAGCCACGTGCCGACGGTGGTCGTCCGAGGCGTACGGGCACATCGGGCAAATAATCGGTGCGCTTGCATGCTTCAGCATGCAACGGCCGATTCAACGCGCCGGCGGATGGCCCATCGTCCGACCGCAGTACTGGAACGGAACAGGAGCGTCGACACCATGGCTGAATCGCATCAGGCGGTAGGCGTTATCGGGTTGGGTTCCATGGGTATGGGCGCGGCCCGCTCCCTTCTGCGCGCCAACATCGAGACCTGGGCCTGCGACCTGCGCACCGAAGCACTTACAGCGTTCCAGGCCACCGGCGGAAAGCCCGCGCGCTCGCCTCGCGAGCTCGCTGCCGAGGTCGGCGCACTGCTGATTCTGGTGGTGAACGCGCATCAGATCGAGGAAGTACTGTTCGGGCCGGAAGGTGCAGTGCAGACGCTTGCGCCGGGCTCGCTGGTGATGCTGAGTTCCACGGTGGCACCGGCTTTCGCCGAGAGCATGGGCGCTCGACTGGAAGCGGCCGGCATGCTGGTCCTTGACGCGCCCGTCTCGGGTGGTGCCGCCAAGGCCGAAGCCGGTCAGATGACGGTCATGGCCTCGGGTTCGGCGGCGGCGTTCGACGCTGCGGCGCACCTTCTCGCGGCGATCGCCGTCAAGACCTATCGCTTGGGCGATCGTCCCGGCGCGGGGTCGCGGACCAAAATGATCAACCAACTGCTCGCCGGGGTGCACATCGCGACGGCCTGCGAAGCCATGGCATTGGGCATCCGCTCGGGCTGCGATCCACGCGCCCTGTACGAGGTGATCTGCGACTGCGCCGGGGCGTCGTGGATGTTCCAGAACCGCGTGCCGCACATCCTCGATGGCGACTACCGGCCGCTGTCGGCGGTAAACATCTTCGTGAAGGATCTCGGGATCGTGCTCGATCAGGCCCGTGCGCTCGGGTTTCCGCTGCCGCTTGCTTCGACCGCGCTGCAGATGTACTTGCAGGCCGCGGCAGCCGGGCATGGCGCAGAGGACGATTCTGCTGTCATCAAGGTGTTCCCCGGAATCGAACTGCCGACGTCGTCCGGCTCGGCGACACCGGACATTTGAACCGTTCTCTTCTCGCCGACTTCGGCCCATAACATCATGGTCAGACCAACGAATCTGCTTTTTCTCTGTTCCGACGAACATCAGCGCGCCATTACCGGCTGCTACGGCAATTTGCTCGTACGCACGCCCAATCTCGATGCGCTCGCCGCCCGCGGAACCCGATTCGCCAACGCCTATTGCAACGCCCCGATATGCGTTCCGTCGCGCGCGAGTTTCGCCACCGGCCGCTACGGCCACGAGGTGCACTCGTGGTGCAACGGATCCGGCTACACCGGCAAAGAAGCGCCGAGCTGGGGCCACCGCCTGACCGAGCAAGGCCATCACGTCACGACCATCGGTAAGCTGCACTACCGCAGCGCCGAAGACCCGACCGGTTTTCCCGACCAGCGCATCGCCATGCACCTGCATGGGGGTGTCGGCGACGTTCGCGGTCTGTTGCGCGAACGCATGCCCGTGGCTGCGGGTCACCGCGAGCACGTGCCCCACGCCGGGCCGGGGGAGTCGGACTACCTTCGCTACGACCAGGCCATCGCCAAGCACGCGGTGCGCTGGCTCGCCGAGGAGGCGCCCGAGCACGACGCACCGTGGGTGCTGTTCGTGTCCTTGCTGTACCCGCACTATCCGCTGGTTGCACCGCCGGAGTTGTGCCGCCTCTATCCGCCGGAGTCGGTGCCCATGCCGATTCTCTACCGACAGGAGCAATGGCCACGGCATCCGGCACTCGACCTTTTTCGCCGCCTGCGCGGGTTCGAAGAGCCCTACACCGACGAGGAACTGCGCCGGGCGATCTCGACCTACTACGCGATGGTGACGTTCATGGATCAGCAGGTCGGTGCGGTGCTCGATGCGCTCGCGGCAAGCGGCCAGGCCGAGCGTACACGAGTGCTCTACACCACTGATCACGGCGAGCATCTGGGCGATCACGGGTTGTGGTGGAAGCGGGGAATGTACGACAGCGCCACCGCCGTCCCGCTGATCGTGAGCGGCCCCGATGTGCCGGTCGGGCAGGTAGTGACTGAGAATGTCTCCCTTGTCGACCTCTTTCCGACCATCATCGAAACCGTCGGCGCGAAACGAGCATCGGAAGATGACGCTCTGCGCGGGCGCTCGCTCTATCGCACGATCGAGGCTCCGGGCGAAAACCGCAATGTATTCGCCGAGTACCACGGGGCGGGTTCCGCGGCCGGAAGCTATATGCTGCGCTCCGCGCGCTTCAAGTATGTCCACTACTGCGATGGCCCACCGCAGTTGTTCGACATGCAGGCGGATCCGCGCGAGACGCGCGACCTTGCGGGTGATCCCGGGCATGGCGAGATCCTGGCCGAGCACGAACAGGCGCTGCGCGCGATTTGCGATCCGGATGAAATCGATCGCCGGGCGAAGGCCGATCAGCGCCGGCTCATTGATGCTGCGGGTGGCGAGGCAGCGATCATGCAGGCCGTGATCCCCACCTATTTTCCACCGCCGGTGGCGTAACCGTGACCCGGCGTCATGACGAAGGCGACCCGATGAACCAGCACGATGACAAAGGGGATCCCCTGAACGAAGACGGTCAACCGTTCGCGGGACATATCGGTCGCACGTTCCGCGATTCTCGGCCTTGGTGGCCGGAGCGCGTGCGCGCGCCGCAAGGCTCACCCGATGTCGTGTTCATCGTGCTGGACGACGTCGGCTTTGCTGACCTCGGCTGCTACGGCTCCGAGATCGCCACCCCTGCGATGGATCGTCTTGCGGCCGGGGGGCTGCGCTACAACAACTTCCACGTCACGGCCATGTGCTCGCCGACCCGGGCCTGTCTACTCACGGGTCGCAATGCACACGCCGCCGGGGTCGGCATCATCACCGAGTGGGGAGGCGGATATCCCGGGTACCGCGGGCGCATGGCGAAGCGCACCGCAACCCTGGCCGAAATCCTCGGCATGAACGGTTATCACTGTGCCGCCGTCGGCAAATGGCACCTGACCCCGAACGCGGATTTCACGGCCGCCGGGCCGTTCGACGACTGGCCGATCGGACGCGGCTTTCACCGCTGGTACGGATTTCACGGCTCCCTGACCGATCACTGGCATCCGGAGCTTTTCGAGGACAATCACCCGATCGAGCCGCCCCGAAAGGCGGGCTATCACCTGAGCGAAGACCTCGTGGAGAACGCCATCGGTCAGGTGCGCGATCACTTGAGCGCTGCGCCGACTACACCCTACTTCCTATATCT
>JBIKKL010000203.1:0-7871 GCA_044360365.1 Burkholderiales bacterium
GGTCTTGCTGATCATTTTCATGGTTACGGCGCCGCTCTTCACGCATGCCGTGAAGATCAATCTGCCGCGTGCGCAAAGCGAACTCGATGCCGAGAAGCCCGATACGATTGCGCTGGCGATTGACGCCGCAGGCAAGGTGTTCTGGAACAACGACGCAATCGACGACAGTGCTTTGTCCGAACGCTTTGCGCAGGCAGCGGCGCTTCCGACACAGCCCGAACTCCATCTTCGCGCCGATCGGGACACACGCTACGACGTGATCGCCCGGATCATGGCCCAGGCGCAGCGGGCCGGGCTGAAGAAGATCGGATTCGTCACCGACCCAACCGCCGCAGCAAAGTAGGCGCGAACGATGGTTACCGAAAACGATGGTCGATCGATGTCGCGCCTTACGCAGGCTTCTCGGTCCTCAGGGAAGGACCGATTCCGGATGTTGCGCAGCCTTGTCGGCATTGCACTTTGCAGCATGAACTGGTCGGTCGATGCACAGTCGACCGGGAGCGAACCGACGGAATTGCCGACGGTACGCGTGGAAGCCGAGCGGGAGTCGGATGCGCCGGTCGACGCGCGTCCGGATTCGACGCTACGCGGCGAGGAGTTGCGTCAGAAGCGCGGTGCAACCCTGGGCGCGACGCTTCAGGACGAATTGGGTGTGGCGAATTCCTCGTTCGGTCCCGGCGTCGGGCTGCCCGTCATACGTGGAATGACCGGGCCTCGTGTGCGGATCCTGCTCGACGGATTGGGGAGTCACGATGCATCGAGCATGAGCCCCGATCATGCGATCACCATCGACCCGCTGCTCGCCGAGGAAGTGCGGATAATCCGGGGCCCGGCGGTGATCCGTCACGGTGGTGCGGCGATCGGCGGTGCCGTGGAAGTGATCGACGCGCGCATCCCCACGCGTGTTCCGAAGCTGGGGACCGCGGGCACCGGCGAGATTCGCTACAACAGCAACGGATCCGAACGATCCGCCGTGTTCAAGCTCGATGCCGGACGGCAAGGGTTCGCGGTGCATGTCGACGGGTTTCATCGCAGCCGCGGCAACCTCGACATCCCAGGTGCTGCGATCGACGAGGCAGCCATCGTCCGGCAGTTCGGTCTGCTCAACGCGACCAACACGTTCGGCTACGTCGGAAACACGAACAGTCGATCCGAGGGCGCCACCGTCGGTGCGAGTGCGATCGGTGCGCGCGGGTATGTAGGCATCTCCTACGGGACGCTGCAGAACAACTACGGAATCCCCGCGGGGGCACACACCCACAGTCATGGCCCCGGCCCCGCACCGGACTCGGATGTCGCCCGAATCGACATGAAGCAGCAGCGACACGATCTGAAGGGGCGCTTGAAGCTCGGCGGGATCCTGGAGGCGCTGGAGGTGCGCGTTGCGCGCGTGAACTACCAGCACGCCGAACTGGACAACGGGGTCGCGCAGACGGTATTCAGCAACGATGTGCTCGAAGGTCGCGTTGAGCTTGAGCATGCCTTCTCCGAAAACATGACGGGCCGCATCGGTACGCAGTTCGCGGACCGCACGTTCGCCGCGCTCGGTGCGGAAGCATTCGTGCCGCGATCGTCCATACGCGGCGCCGCGGGCTACCTGCAGCAGCAGGTGAAAACGGGGCCGCTGACGGTCGAGTTCGGCATGCGCCGCGAGCGCCAGCACATTCGGCCCGACCCGCAACTGACCGTCTTCGGCAGCACGGTCGTACAGCCGCATTTGACCCACGCCGGCGAGAGTTTTTCCCTCGGGGCAACGCTTCAGCTTGCGAAGCAGGAGTTCCTGACCGCGACCGTCTCGCGCGCGAAGCGCAGTCCCGATGTGCAGGAGCTGTTCGCGCTCGGCCCTCATCTTGCCACCCGCACGTTCGACATCGGCAACAATCGGCTGCGGCGTGAAATGGTCGAAGGGATCGACCTCGGATTCTCGACCGATCGCGGTACGTTCGCAGCCAAGCTGAACGTGTTCCGATATCGGGCGGACGACTTCATCTATCAGCGCAATGCCGGCTTGTTCTATGACCCGGACGTACGCCAGTTTCGCGTGATCTGCGTGCGGCTCGACGAATGCCTGCCGGTGCAGCGCTACGTACAGGACGACGCTCGGTTCAAGGGGTTCGAGGCCCAGGGCGTGCTGCGTTTTCCCGATGTGCCGATCGGGCTGTTGGAGATCAAGCCCTTCGTGGATCGCCTGGGAGCACGACTGGACGATGGCACGGACGTACCCCGTCTTCCGCCATGGCGCTATGGCGTCGAGCTTGCGCTGATCGGGGAGGCCTGGACGGCATCGGTGCGACATACTCGCGCCCGCGCGCAGGATCGGCCCGGTATCAACGAGACCGCGACGGCAGCCTACGAATCGTTGAACGCCATGTTCGAGTATCGTTGGTCAGCGGGGCGGCACGAGACGGTGCTGTTCGTTCAGGGCCGCAATCTGCTCGATCGGGAGATCAGAAACTCGGTGTCATTCCTGCGCAACTACACGCCCGAGCCTGGTCGGGCGATCGAGGTGGGATTGCGGTCGAGCTTCTGATGCGACCTGCGCTGTCTCGCGGCCTTTGGGCCGTTCAACGGAACGTTCGGTTCCGAACGGTCGCAGCAAGGGTGATCAATGCGATCAGCAGCAGGGTTGCCGTCTTCGGTTCCGGCACGGGAGACAGCGTCTCGCCGGCTGCGATCGCGTCGAGGTAGCCCGGATGCGTGCTTCGTATCGACTGAAGAATCGAGACGAGCTTCGATTGAGTCGGGCCTTCGATGCGGGCCAGGAAGGCGCTTTCGTAGTCTGTCGTGCCGAGCCCGTTGTTGAACAGGACGTAGAAGGGTGACGAGTCACCGTACTTGCCGCTCTGATCGAAGAGCTGCAGCTGAACGAGGTAGGCGCCCGTGGGGCGGTCACCCTCGAGGAACCAGTTGAGATGTGTGTGGAAGGAGCCGTTGCTCGCGGCTTCGTCCACCATCTTGGTCGCCGGGCCCGTGATGCCCGCGCCGGTGATCAGCGTGGGTGTCGAGTAGTACTCGTATTGGGCCTGAGCGGATGGATCGTTGAAAACTAGCCAGGCGATGGCGATCTCGGAAGGTACGGTGCCTTCGATGCGAATTTGTGTGCCCGTCGGTGCCGCAGCCCACGAGCGCGTGGATGTGCTCCAGTAAAGCGCTGAACCAAGGGGGCGATAGAAAATCCGCTCGCCCGCAAGCAGCGTCCCCGCGAAGGCTTGAAAGCCGGGGTCGTCGGTCGAGTACGGACCGCCGGCGAAATCGCCGAAGTTGGCGGGCCAGATGCCGTAGCCGGTCGCATGATCGAAGGCGGGGTGACCGCCGATCAGGACCTCGGCGTCACCGAAGAAGCGAACCCGTAACTGGCTGCCAGCCACAGGACCGTTGCTCAGCCTGATCTCGACGTCGAAGTGTTGAGCAAGTGCGGGTGCCGACATCAGGCCGGCGATCCCGCAAAAGAGGAGCACGGCCATGAGGCCGCGCACGCAGCGCAAACGTCGGGACGTGCGCGCGGGCAGTCGGAGGCTTGCGCTGCTGTTCGTCACTACCGTGTTACGACTTGAGGGACTGACGGCGGATCCGCCACGCGATGATGCCCAATGCGGGCAGTAGCATCAGCGCTGCACTCGGCTCGGGAACGGCAAGCACTTCGACCGCCGACTCGAAGGCAACGTCGTCCATGCCGCGATTGAACGCGATGAAGAAGGGATCGGAGTCGAAGTACTTCAGGCCGCCACCGGGGGCCGTGGTGGGCGAGAACAACTGCAACTGTATGAGGTAGGCGCCGTCTGCGACCGGGGTGCCCATTTGAGCATTGTTGGCGGCGCTATTGAGCAGGTGAAAGTCGAGATGCTTGTGGATCTGTCCGGAGGCGTTCGATTCTGCGATTGCTCCGGCACCCGTTTGGTTGAAACCCGGAATCTCGATGATTGCGGATGGGCGGAAAACCCAGCTTCCGTTCAGGGCATCCTGTAGCTGAATGAGCTCGTTGCCGGGTACGCTGGCGACCCAGGTCGAGGTCGCGCTGTTCCAGGATTTGATTCCACCGAGTCCGCGAACCCAAAGCTGATCGCCTTGGGTGAGCGTGCCGGGCTCCATGTCGAAGCCGGGATCGTCGGTAGTCCAACGATTGAAGTTCGTGAGCGTAGTGAACGCGCCCTCGAAGATCTTGTAGCCGGTGCCTGCCTGCGCTTCTCCACTTGTGATGGTGAGCTTTCCGGCCTGCACATCAACGACGATGTCGCCGCCATGGACGTGATTCTCTGCTGCCTGGGCGAGGGGAGTAAAAATGAACGCAGACGCTGCTGCGATGGAACCAAGGAAATTTCGGGTGAGGCTCATGTCGATCTCCGAAGATTGCGAGTGTGGAAGCGGGCGAACTTCCCCCGGGTTGCCCGCCGTTCATTGCGTATGCATTGCCGCTCGAGCCCGAACTGGTAGTCGTTGGAGTTGCGCGGGCTCATTGCGTCGTTGCCTGAACTGGGCTCGCGCAATTGAGTTGCATCATAGAAGCAACTCGGATGCAGGTCAATGCGAAGGGCGCCCGCGGCGAATATCAAAGAGGCGCGGGGTATACGGAGACGTTTCCGGCCGAATCCGCAACGAGGAGCCGGGTGCCGCTGCGATCGAAGCTCAGGCGTGCGGGTTCTCCGCCGAGCGTCGTGCATGCCCGGGGTTGTGCCGGCGAAGCGGGGCTCCAGCCCTTCGAGGATATGGTCGAAGCGGTCGCGGCGCTTCATCAACCTGCCGAGGATACGGATCAGATCGCCCCGCACGGTGCAGCAGATGCACCCGTTGTTCATTTCGAAGATCTCTTCCTCGGCGCCGATGACCAGGGCCTGGTCGACGCCTACTTCGCCGAACTCGTTCTCGATGACGGCGATGCGCTTGCCGTGGTTTTCGCTCAGGATTCGGTTGAGCAGGGTGGTCTTGCCCGAACCCAGAAACCCCGTAAGGACCGTGACTGGTACCGAACTCATTCGACTGCTCCGTGCGTCAATGATGCAACACGCTTGTGATGGGAGATGGGTTCATTGGGGGGAATGAACACAGCAGGCCTATTATAAGCAACATAAGTGCATAAACAGGCAAAAGTTTCAGCGGTGTCGACGGCCTGCGCACGGAGGTATACTCGTGTGGCAATGAATGATGCTGAATCCACTGCCGAAACCATGATCCGATCGACGGGCGATCGGGTCACGAGCCCGCGCGTGCACGTGCTTGGCGTTCTGTTGGGTGCCGGTCGTGCGTTGACGCATAACGAGATCGAGGCGCGCCTCGATCCCAATCTCGGCATCAATCGCGTGACCGTCTATCGCATCCTCGAGTGGCTCACCCAAAACAACATCGCGCACAAGCTTTCCGGTGAAGATCGCGTGTGGCGTTTTTCCGTCCAGGAGCAGGGTCACACCGGCGAGCACCCGCATTTCGTGTGCAACGCCTGCGGCCGCGTATTGTGCCTTGCGGAAAGTGCCGAGAGTCCCAAACCGCGTCTGCCGGTCGGTTTTCAGCCGACGGAAGTCGAGCTCACCGTCAAAGGCTTGTGCGATGCATGCAACGAACACACGCGTCGAACTGCGGGGCGCGCCAAGAAGCGCGCCTGAGTTCTTGCCGTTCGGTGCGCGTGCTGCAGCAACTTCGTTGCAGGATTGATGTAAGCTTCCGTCCTTGTCGAAACGGGCTACCCGATCCCGCCAGCGTTCGGCCACGATGAGTCATTCGATCCCCATCACTTTGCTCACGGGCTATCTTGGCAGCGGAAAGACCACGCTGCTGCGGGCGCTGCTTGCGCATACGCAGTTGCGAAACACCGCGGTGCTCGTCAATGAGTTCGGTGAGATCGCGCTCGATCATCAGCTGCTCTATGCATCGAGCGAAACAGTGGTTCTGCTCGACCGAGGTTGTCTGTGCTGCGCCTTACGCACCGATCTCGCCGAGCAACTCGACGATCTTTATACGCGCCGAATTCGCAAGGAAGTGCCTGCGTTCGATCGGGTGGTGATCGAAACGACGGGCCTGGCCGATCCCGGACCGATTCTGCAGACGCTCGTCGCCGAGCCGATGCTGGCTGCGCTGTATCGGCTCGAATCGGTGGTGACGACGGTCGATGCCGAATTGGGGCTGCGAACGCTGGACGAGCATTTCGAATCGGTGAAGCAGGCAGCGGTCGCCGACTGCCTGGTGGTGACGAAGGTGGATCGCGTCGACGCTGCGGAACTGCTCAAGCTCGAAGCACGACTGAGGGATCTGAATCCTGCCGCACCGCTCGTGCGATCTGTGAACGGGGAAGTCGATCCGGGCGACATTCTCGGCGCAGAGGCGACCTGTGCGGAGGCGAAGTCACACCAGGTTTCTCGCTGGCTGCGTTCGACGTCTTATCAGTCGTTGGCGCCAGGAACTTCGCTTGTGTCGGCGGCATCGAATCGGCACGACGCGCGGATACGGTCTTTCGCGCTGATTTACGATGCGCCTGTTTCGGGCGCGAAGCTGTGGCAAGGTCTGGAGGGCCTGATCGAGGCGCACGGGGAGAAGCTTCTGCGCATCAAGGGCATCGTCAATGTCGATGGAGCGAGCGAACCCAAAGTGATTCACATCGTGCAGCACATCCTGTATCCCGTGCAGACGCTCGATCAGTGGCCCGACGCCGATCGACGAACGCGTCTGGTGTTCATCGTCCAGGATCTCGACCCCGGCGTGGTTCGGGCGACGATCGACAGTGCGCTCGGGCATCGCGCGGACTAGAACTCGAGTCGATCGGACAACGATTTCATGTTCTCGCTGACAGACGTGCGTCATCACTACGAAGGTCGCCGCGCGCTTGCGATCGATGCCTGGCATGCCGAGCAGGGCACGCATTGGCTCGTCATGGGGCCGTCTGGCAGCGGGAAGTCCACGCTGCTCAATCTGCTTTCCGGTACGCTGCGCAGTCAGGCGGGGAAGGTCATCGTTGCCGGACAGGATTTTTCCGGGTTGTCCGGCGCGCAGTTGGATCGATTTCGAGGTCAGCACATCGGTCTCGTGCTGCAGCGCCTGCATCTTGTATCGAGCCTGTCGGTCGAGGCGAATCTGCTGCTGGCGCAATATTGCGCGGGGCTGCCGCAGGACAAGCAAAGAGTGCGAAGCGTGCTCACCGAGTTGGGGCTGGGTGATCGCGGTTCGGATTTTCCCAATCAGCTATCCCACGGACAGGCACAGCGCGTGGCCGTGGCACGGGCTGTGCTCAATCGCCCGCGGCTGATTCTGGCCGACGAGCCCACGTCGAATCTGGACGACAGAAACTGCGAACAGGCGCTCAACCTGCTCGTCGAGCAGGCGAATCGATGCGAAGCAA
This sequence comes from Burkholderiales bacterium, assembly GCA_044360365.1. GTDB lineage: Bacteria > Pseudomonadota > Gammaproteobacteria > Burkholderiales > WYBJ01 > WYBJ01. Next base: position 7,322 of record JBIKKL010000203.1, read on the forward strand.
CGCTATTGATCGCCACCCATGACGGCAGGCTGCGCGAACGCTTCGTGAATCGATACGCGCTGGCAGGTGAAGAATGAATATCGTGACGCTCAGCCTGTCGTATTTGCGCGCCCGGCCGTGGAATACGATCCTCATTTTGCTATTGCTCTCCCTGGGCACGGCGACGATCACGCTGTTGTTGCTCGCCTCCGCCCAGTTGGAAGAGCGCATGATGCGCGATGCGCGCGGCATCGATCTCGTCATCGGTGCCAAGGGCAGCCCCCTGCAACTCGTGCTCTCCTCGGTGTATCACCTCGACGTGCCCACCGGGAACATTCCCTTGTCTGAGGCCAAGGCGATCGCGAAGCGCAAGCCCCTCGTGAAGCAGACGATCCCGATGTCTCTCGGCGATTCCTACCAGGGCTTTCGCATCGTCGGCACCGAGCACGCTTACGTGGCGCACTACGAGGGCAAGCCGGCGCAGGGGCGTTTGTGGGAAAAGTCGATGGAAGCCGTGCTCGGCGCGGATGTCGCGGCGCGCACTGGGCTCGGGCTCGGCGGCAGCTTTACC
>JBIKKL010000204.1:0-7864 GCA_044360365.1 Burkholderiales bacterium
AGGACGACAGTTCGATCTTGGCCTTCTCGGCCGCATCCTTCAGGCGCTGGAGGGCGAGGATGTCCTTGCGCAGATCGAGGCCGGAGTCCTTCTTGAACTCGTCGCACAGGTATTCGATCACGCGCTGGTCGAAATCCTCGCCGCCGAGGAAGGTGTCGCCATTTGTAGAGAGCACTTCGAACTGATGCTCGCCTTCGACTTCGGCGATCTCGATGATCGAAATGTCGAACGTGCCCCCGCCGAGGTCGTAGACGGCGATCTTGCGATCGCCCTTTTTCTTGTCCATGCCGAACGCGAGCGCCGCTGCGGTGGGCTCGTTGATGATCCGCTTGACTTCGAGGCCGGCGATGCGCCCGGCATCCTTGGTGGCCTGGCGCTGCGAATCGTTGAAGTACGCGGGGACCGTGATGACGGCTTCGGTCACGGGCTCGCCGAGATAGTCTTCGGCGGTCTTCTTCATCTTCATCAGGACCTGGGCGGAGACTTCCGGGGGCGCCATCTTCTTGCCGCGCGCATCGACCCAGGCATCGCCGTTGGAGGCTTCGACGATCGCGAAGGGCGAATGCTGGATGGCCTTCTGCACTTCGGCATCCTTGAAGCGGCGGCCGATCAGGCGCTTGACGGCATACAAGGTGTTCTTCGGATTGGTGACGGCCTGGCGCTTGGCGGGGGCGCCGACGAGCACCTCGCCGTCTTCCGCGTAGGCCACGATCGAAGGCGTGGTACGCGCGCCTTCGGAGTTTTCGATGACCTTGGGCTGGCCGTTTTCCATGATGGAGACGCACGAGTTCGTGGTGCCCAGATCGATGCCTATCGTTTTAGCCATGTCGGTTTCCTATTCAGCGAATGTTTCGGTGTGCCGGCCTGCCTGCTCGATCGTGCATTGTCGATCGGGGGCGGCCGCACTCAACTTGCGAAGAACTTTGGGGTTTTGGCGGTATTTTCAAGCTCGGGAGCGGCCGATCCGACTTATTTCGGCTTCGCAACGCACACCAGCGCCGGCCGGACCACCCGATCGTGCAGGGCGTAGCCCTTCTGGAATACGGTCACCACGGTGTTCGGCGCCTGGTCGGCTTCCACCATGCTCATGGCCTGGTGACGATGCGGGTCGAACTTCTCGCCGGCGGCAGGACTGATTTCTGCCAGGCTGAATTTCTCGAACGCCTGGGCCAACTGCTTCAGCGTCAGTTCGACGCCGCTGCGTATGCTTTCGACCGTATTGTTCTGCGCGGCCAAGGCAGCTTCGAGGCTGTCTTTGACGGGGAGCAGCGCGCTGGCGAAACTCTCGACGCCGAACTTGTGGGCGTTCTGAACATCGATCTGGGCGCGCCGTCGGATGTTCTCGGTTTCTGCCTTGGCGCGCAGCCAGGCATCGTGATGCTCCTGCGCCTGCAACTCGGCCTGGCGCAGCAGTTCTTCGAGGCTCGGCATCGTGTCGATGGGGGTGCCGGTTTCGGCCGCGGCCTCCGCGCGGGCACCTGCAACCTGATCTTCGGGTTGAGGAGCCCTTTGATTTTCATGTGATTCCTGCATTGGATATCTCCTGTGAACACGGGGCACATTGGGCCGCACGCGAACATTTTCAAGGGTTCGATGCCAGGGCGCGTGCGGATCGCTATCCGAACGTCCGCGTCTGATTTGGAACGAACGCGCGTTTAGTTTCGCGCCCCGAGAGCAAGGGCGCGCTCGCGCGATCGGGCGAGCGCCGCGGTGTCTGGCGTGGTCATCCAGCCCTGCAGGTTTTCCCAGGCGAGATCCGTGAGTGCATGGATCCACTCGTCGCCCTCGTTCAGGCAAGGGATGAAGTGGAAACTCCTGCCGCCCGCTTCGAGGAAAATGCCTTTGGCTTCGAGGGCGATCTCCTCGAGGGTTTCCAGGCAGTCGGAGACGAACCCGGGACAGACCACGTCGACCCGTCCGGTTCGTTCCCGGCCGAGCTGGGCCAGGACTTCGGTAGTGTACGGCTTCAGCCACTCGGCGCGACCGAAGCGCGACTGGAAGGTCACGAGATAGCGGTCCTTCGAGAGACCGAGTTCCTCGGCAAGCATGCGCGCAGTGACCTGGCATTCACAATGGTAGGGGTCGCCCTTGTCGAGCGTGAAGCGAGGCACGCCGTGAAAGCTCATGACGAGGCGATCGGGGCGCCCTGTTCGCATCCAGTAATCGTTGATCGATCGGGCGAGCGCCTTGATGTAGCCCGGATGGTCGTGAAAGTGCTTGACGAACCGTATGGCCGGTACGTTGCGCATGCGCGCAAGTGCGGCTGCGGTGGCGTCGAAAACGGAGGCCGTGGTGCTGGCCGAATACTGGGGATAGAGCGGAACCACAACAATACGGTCGCAGCCCCGTGCCTTGAGCGCGCAAAGCCCTTGCTCGACATTCGGGGCCCCGTAACGCATGGCCCATTCCACCTCGACGCGCTCTCGGCTGCGCTCACCGAGATAGCCGCGCAGCATGGTGGCCTGACGCATGGTGTGGGCCTTGAGGGGGGAGCCTTCGGAGGTCCAAACCGCCGCGTAGCGCTTGGCCGATTCACGCGGGCGGGTTCGCAGGATCACGCCGTGCAGCAACGGCAGCCAGAGCCCCCGTGGAATTTCGACGACGCGCGGATCGGAGAGAAACTCGCGCAGGTAGCTGCGCACCGCGGGCGTCGTTGGTGCTTCCGGAGTTCCGAGATTGACGAGCAGGATACCGGGTGGCGAAGCGGTGCCGTGCTGATGGGGTGGTTCAGGGATCGGTTTGGGCATGCACAGATGTGCTCCGGGGTGCAGAGCGCCTTCCAGTTCGGATTCGATGGGGCAGAGGACGTTTCGGTAGCGGTTGCCGTTCAGTCGTCCCCGCGCCCGCGGTGCGACAGCGCGCTCGACAGCAGTTTCGCAGTGATGTCGACGATCGGTATGACGCGTTCGTACGCCATGCGGGTCGGGCCGATGACGCCCACGGTGCCGACGACCTGACCGTCGACTTCGTAAGGGGCCGTGACGACGCTGCATTCGTCGAGCGGCACCAGTCCCGATTCGTTACCGATGAAGAGCTGCACGCCGTTCGCGCGGCTGGACAGATCGAGCAGCTGCAGCAGTTCGGTCTTCTTCTCGAACAGGCCGAAGAGCTGGCGCAGCCGTGCCATGTTCGAGGAGAGATCGTCGATGTCGAGCAGGTGGCGCTCGCCGGAGATTACGACGTTCTCCATGGGTTCGGACACCGCCTTGCTGCCGGCGTCGAGCGCGGCGGTCATGAGCGCAGACATGTCCGACTGCAGCTGCTTCAGTTCGGCGTGGATGCGCAGCCGGATTTCGTCGAAATGCAGACCGGCGTAGTGTTGATTGACGAAATTCGTGGCTTCGATCAGTTCGCTGGCGGAGTAACTGCGATCGGTGAGGAGAATCCTGTTCTGGACGTCGCCCTCGGGCGTAACGATGATGAGCAGTACGCGTTTGTCGGCCAGCCGCAGAAACTCGAGGTGTCTGAACACGACGCTGCGGCGCTTCGGCGCCATCACCACTCCGGCGAAATTCGTCAGCTCCGAGAGCAGATGCGATACCGAATTCACCATGCGGTCGACCGTGCCGGCCTGGATCTGGCCCTCGAGCTGACTGATCTCGAGATCGGCGAGCGGGCGCACGGTCAGCAGACTGTCGACGAAGAACCGGTATCCGCGCGAGGTGGGGATGCGGCCGGCCGAGGTGTGCGGGCTGGCGATGAACCCCATTTCTTCGAGGTCTGCCATGATGTTGCGAATGCTGGCTGGGCTCAGTTCGAGGCCCGAAAAACGCGATAGCGCACGCGAGCCAAGCGGCTGACCGTCGGCAATGTAGCGCTCGATCAGGGTTTTGAGCAGAGTCTGTTCGCGCTCGTTGAGCATGGGGCCATTCTACCGATTGAGACTCGAACGGCAAGCCGGTGCGAAACCCGGAGGCGGCGCGCGCGACCTTCGGCTGTCACGCTCCCGGCTCGACGTCGAGCGCCTTGATGGAGAAAATGATGGCCGAGTCCCAACAAATCAAGAGCGACTGCCGTCGCTACGGAGCGAAAAAGGATGGACCCCGCGACGATTGCGATCTACGACGCCGGCGCTCGCAGCTATTGCGAGGAATGGCTGACACAGCCGCCGCCGGAAGATCTGCAGGCGCTGTGGAGGGCGCATCTGATCCCCGGCGCGCGAACGGTGGATGTCGGCAGCGGCAGCGGGCGCGACGCCGATTGGCTCACCCGTCATGGCTTTCCGTGCGAGGGCGTCGATGCGTCGGATGGTCTCATCGCCGAGGCAAGGCGGAGATTTCCGGGCCTCGGGTTTCGCGTTGCGCGCTTGCCGGCACTCGAGGGCATTCCCGATGCATCCTATACGAACGTGATCTGCGAAACGGTCATCATGCATCTGCCAGTCGAAGACGTGGGGCCCGCGGTGGAGTCGCTGCGACGTGTCGTCGCAGCGGGCGGCGTGCTCTTCCTGAGCTGGCGGGTCGGTGAGGTGGACACGCGGGATGCGGCGGGGCGTCTTTATAGTGCCTTTCCCGCCGCTGCCGTCCGCAAGGCGCTGGCGCCCCTGATCCTGCGCTACGATCACGAGGAAACCAGCGTGTCATCGGGCAGGCGTGTCCACCGGATCATCGCGTGCAGGGCAACGGCGTGATCGGCAAAGTGCGCGACAGCGGTCGACGGCTCCCATTACAATCGAGCGCATGAACTCTGCATTTCGCACCATTGGACTGATCGGCAAATACAACAGCCCCGACATCGTCGATCCGCTGCTGCGACTCGCCGGATACCTCGAAAGCCGCGGCGTCGACATACTGCTCGACCGGTTGACTGCCGGTCACGTCGGTCCCAACAAGTTCACGGTTCTGCCGCTCGAAGATGTCGGCAAGCGTGCCGATCTGGCCGTCGTGATCGGCGGCGACGGGACGATGCTCAATATCGCCCGCACGTTCGCACCGTTCGACACGGCGCTCGTGGGCGTGAATCTGGGGCGACTCGGTTTTCTGACCGACATCCCGCTCGACCAGATGTGCGAGACCGTCGGCACGATCCTCGACGGCAACTACAGCGTGGAAGAACGCATGCTGCTCTCGGCCGAGGTCTACACCGAGGGTGCGCGCCGTTTCAAGGTGCTGGCGTTCAACGATGTGGTGGTCAGCAAGGGCATCAAGGGCGGGATGATCGAATTCGACGTTCACATCGATGGCCAGTTCGTCTATACGCTGCGATCGGACGGCATCATCGTCGCCTCGCCGACGGGATCGACGGCGTATGCACTTTCGGCGGGCGGCCCGATTTTGCATCCCTCGGTGTCGGTCATGTCGCTGGTGCCGGTGTGTCCGCATACGTTGTCGAACCGTCCGATCGCGGTTTCGAGCGACGCCACGATCGAAATCACGATGCGCACGGCGCTCGACGCCCTGGCTCACTTCGACAACCACTCGCATTTCGCGCTGCGCGAAGATGACCGCCTCGTGGTGAAGCGATTCGATCACTGCATCCGCCTGCTGCATCCGCCGGGCTACAGCTACTATCACATGCTGCGAGAGAAGCTTCATTGGAGCGGGGCGTATTGATCACCCGGGCACCACGTGCCTGAACTCGCGCCGTCAACGCAAGACATCGTACCCAAATGCTGCGACGCATAACGATCCGCGACTTCGTCATCGTCGACCATAGTCAGCTCGAATTCGAGTCGGGCTTTACCGTGCTGACCGGCGAGACCGGCGCGGGCAAATCCATCCTGATCGACGCACTCTCGCTCGTGCTGGGCGAGCGGGGCGACGCAAACGTGGTTCGCAGCGGCGCGAAGCAGGCCGAAATCAGTGCGGAGTTCGAGTTCGATCCTTCGGGATCGCCGGTGGGCACGTGGCTTGCCGAGGCCGGCCTCGATGGAGATCAGGGCGCCTGTCTGGTGCGTCGGCTGATCGATGGGAACGGCCGTTCGCGCGCGTTCATCAACGGGCATCCGAGCACCATCGCTCAGCTGCGTACGCTCGGTGAAATGCTGCTCGACATCCACGGTCAGCACGCGCACCAGTCTTTGCTCAGGCCGTCGAGCCAGCGCGAGTTGCTCGATGCCTACGGCGGCAACGAGAGCCTCGCCGGCGCGGTCGCGTCGGCCTATCGACATTGGTCGGAGCTGTCCGCGCGCCTCGATGCCGCCCGCAGGGACGCCGACCGACTCGTGCGCGAGCGCGAAGGGCTCGGCTGGCAGGTCAAGGAACTGGAGGAACTCGATTTCCGCGATGCAGACTGGAACGAGATCAACGCCGAGCATGCACGGCTCGCGCACGCATCGACCTTGATCGATACGGCCTCGGAGGTGGTCGAATTGCTCGCCGAGGGCGAGTTGTCGAGTCTGAGGTTGCTGAACGGCGCGATCTCGCGCATCCAGCGGGCGTGCGAACTCGACCCGGGCCTCAAGGAAGTGACCGATCTGCTGACGGCGGCTCAGATCGAACTGCAGGAGGCCGTGCACGCCCTGGAGCGGTATCGCTCCCGTCTGGATATCGATCCGCAACGGCTGGCGCAGGTCGAGCGGCGCATCCAGGCGGTGCAGGATGCTTGCCGCAAATATCATCTGCAACCCTCGCGTGTGCCGCCGGTGCTGCTGGATGCGAAGCGACGGTTGGCCGAACTCGATCTGGATCTGGACCTCGGGCGGCTGGAAAGCGAAGTCGATGACGCCAAGTCAGGCTATGCGAAGGCGGCGGAACAACTGTCCCAGGCACGCAGGAGAGCAGCTGCCAAGCTGGGCCGTCAGGTCACGACGGCCATCCAGGACCTGGCATTGGTCGGCGGAACGTTCATGGTTGCGCTCGACCGACTCGATAGCCCGGGCGCACACGGCGCGGAGCGCATCGAGTTCCGCGTGGCGTCGCATGCCGGGGTGGAACCGGGGGCATTGAGCAAGGTGGCCTCCGGCGGCGAGCTGTCGCGGCTGAGTCTCGCCATCCAGACCGTGCTGTCGCAGGTGGCCCAAGTGCCGACGCTGATATTCGACGAGGTCGATGCCGGCATCGGCGGGCGTGTCGCCGAGATCGTCGGTCAGATGCTCCATCGATTGAGTGCGCAGCATCAGGTCATGTGCGTCACCCATCTGCCTCAGGTCGCATCGTGCGCCGACCGGCACTATCGCGTGAGCAAGGCCGAGCAGTCAGGCAGTGTGAGCAGTCGCGTCGAAGAACTCGGGCGCGAAGACCGAATTCAGGAAATTGCGCGCATGCTCGGGGGCGTCAAGATCACCAAGGCGACGCTCGCCCACGCCGAAGAGATGCTGCGCGAGGCGGGGCAGCATCCTGCACCTGCGAAGGGCAGGTAGGCGCAGCGAACCTGCGTCCGACGAGTTTTGAACGAACCGCCGGGCTTACGGGGTCGTCTTGTTCGGGCAATTCGGCTTTGTGCAGTCGGCGTACAGGTACAGCGAGTGCTCGTGCAGGGAAAATCCGCGCTCGCGGGAGATCTCCACTTGCCGCTTCTCGATCTCGGGATCGTAGAACTCTTCGACCCGCCCGCATTGCACGCACACGAGGTGATCGTGGTGCCCACCCTGATTCAGCTCGAAGACCGCTTTGCCGCCCTCGAAATGGTGGCGCTTCAGGAGCCCCGCCTGCTCGAACTGCGTCAGCACCCGGTAGACCGTTGCGAGACCGATATCTACGCCGTCCTGCATGAGCAGGCGATAGATGTCGTCGGCGCTCATGTGCCGCAAGGCCGCGGTCTCGAACAGCTTGAGAATGCGCAGCCGCGGCAGCGTCGCCTTGAGGCCGCTGCTTTTCAGTTCTTCGCTCGAATTCATTTCGGCCGTGGCCGCTTCAGGAGGGTTCCGGCTATCATAGATAGTTTGCACGTCCTTGGAAACAGGGCGATTCCCATGTTCGCTTTT
>JBIKKL010000206.1:0-7809 GCA_044360365.1 Burkholderiales bacterium
CACCCGGCTGAATCTTTCGACCGACGACGTGATAAGTCTGCAGACAAGCGTCGACTATCTCGTCTACTTCATCGGTTTTGCGCCCGGGCAACCGTACCTGACCGGCATGCCGGCCGAACTTGCGATCCCCCGACTCGAAACGCCGCGCACTTCGACGCCGGTGGGCAGCGTCGGCATCGGCGGGACGCAGTGCTGCGTCTATTCGGTCGAGAGCCCCGGCGGCTTCTGGGTGCTCGGCCGCACACCCGTCAGGCTCTACGATCCCGAGGCGGCCGAGCCCGTGTTGTTGCGGCCGGGGGACTACGTTCGCTTCGTGGAAGTGGACCGGGCCACCTACGATCGAATCGCCTCCGATGTCGCGGCAGGATGCCACCGGGTCCGTCTCGCATGATCGTCATCCTCGATCCCGGAGCGCTCACGACGGTGCAGGATCGCGGCCGCTACGGGCAGCTGCGCTTCGGCATTCCTCCCTCGGGGCCCATGGATGACCATGCCTGCGTGATTGCAAACCGGCTCGTCGGCAACACGGACGCCGCCGCGGCGCTCGAATGCACGCTGTCGGGCCCGCGATTCAAGGCGGAGATCCCTTGTGCGATGGCGGTGACGGGCGCAGAGATGCCCGTGAAGATCAACGGGACGCCCGCCCCGACGTGGACGACACTGCGGCTCGCTCCCGGGGACGAGGTCCGAATCGCCATGGCGCGTTCGGGACTGCGCGGCTACGTCGCGTTCGGCGGCGGCATCGCGCTGCCCGGGGTGATGGGCTCGCAGTCCACCTACCTGCGTGGGCGCATGGGCGGATTGAAGGGGCGCATGCTCAAGGCAGGCGATCGGCTCGCCTTGAATGCGGCAGACATGCCGGCCGCGATGCGGATGCCCGCTTTCCTCTTGCCGCATTACGAGAGCGAGATCGAAGCGCACGTGGTGCTCGGTCCGCAGTCGGATCGATTTACGGATCGTGGCATCGCGGCATTCCTCGCGTCGACTTATGCGATGCTGCCGCAATCGGATCGCATGGGGGCACGACTGAAGGGCGAACGCATCGAGCATGCCGCCGGCCATGACATCGTGTCGGACGGCACGGCGCTCGGCTCGATCCAGGTGCCGGGCGACGGGCAGCCCATCGTGCTCCTCGTGGATCGTCAGTCGACGGGCGGCTATACGAAGATCGCGACGGTCTGCTCGTTCGACATCCGGCGCATCGCGCAATTGCGACCCGGACAGTCGGTTCGCTTCAAGTCCGTCACTGTCGAGCAGGCGCATGTGCTGCTCGCGACCGAACGCGCGGCGCTCGCCGCACTGACCCTGGAGAAGATCTCATGACGATCGCGATCGATCTCAACTGCGACATGGGCGAGAGCTACGGCCGCTGGCAGCTCGGCGCCGACGAGGAGATCATGCCGTTCATTACGTCGGCCAGCGTCGCTTGCGGTTTTCACGGCGGCGATCCCCACGTGATGCGAAAGACGGTGGATCTCGCTCTCGCCCACGGCGTGGCGATCGGTTCGCATCCGTCGTTGCCCGACCTGATGGGTTTCGGTCGACGAGCCATGGCGATATCGCCGCAGGAACTGAAGGACTGCATGTGTTACCAGACGGGGGCACTGAGGGAGTTTCTGCGGGTGAGGGGCGCCCTGCTGCAGCACGTGAAGGCCCACGGCATTCTGTACGACATGATGGAGAAGGACGCGGCGCTCGCGTTGGCCGCTTGCGAAGCATGCCGGGAATCGGGCGGCGCCGACTTGATCATGGTCGTGCTCGCCGGCGGGAAGTGCGATTCGACGGCGCGGTCGATGGGGCTGACGGTGGCGTCCGAGGGGTTTGCCGATCGCGGCTACAACGCCGACGGCACGCTGGTATCCCGCAAGCTGCCCGGTGCATTGATCGAGGATCCTGCCCGCGCAGCCGATCAGGCCGTCCGGATGGCGATGGAAGGCAAGGTGCGCGCCGTCGATGGCACCGAGGTCGCGTTGCGCGTCCAGACGATCTGTTGCCATGGCGATACGCCGGGGGCGCCCCGAATCATCCGCGCGGTGCGCGAGGGCCTGGAGAAGGCGGGATGCCGCGTCGTATCGATGCAGCAACAGATGCGAAGCTCATAGCGACCTATCCGCGAGAACAGGCGCGGCGAATTCGCACGGCCGCATCGAGTCGCTATACTGCGTTCACTACACCAAGAGGAGACCCCATGAACATCACCCTGTCGTCAACAGCCGCAGGCTTATGCTCGGCGCTGTTCGCCGCGCATGCATTCGCCCAGGCGCCTGCCGGGAAGCCTGCGAATTTTCCGACCAAACCCGTTCGCATCGTGATTCCCTATCCGCCGGGCGGTACGTCCGACATTCTCGCGCGCCTGATCGGATCCAAGCTGACGGAGGGCTGGGGTCAGCAGGTGCTGGTCGATAATCGTTCCGGCGCCGCAGGCAACCTCGGCGCAGATCTTGCCGCGAAGGCGCCCCCGGACGGCTACACCTATCTGTTGACCGACATCGGGAATCTTTCGATCTCGCCGAGCGTTTACAAGGTGCCTTTCGATCTGATGCGCGATTTCGCCGCGGTCACGGTGGTCTCGTACTCGCCGCACCTGTTGACGGTGCATCCGAGTCTGCCCGTGAAGAACCTGCGCGAGCTGATCAATCTCGCCAAGGCGAATCCCGGCAAGCTCACGTCGCCCACCGGTTTGGGCAGCGCCGGCCATTTCGCCGGCTTGACCGTCGAGCAGCGTACCGGCGCCAAGTTCTACTTCGTCGGCACCCGCGGCGGTTCGGACAGCAGCCGCATGGTGATTTCGGGCGAGGCCGAAGTGCTGTTCCTGGGCATGCTGCAGACGATTCCGCACGTGAAGAGCGGGCGTCTCAAGCTCATCGCGGTATCGAGCGAGAAGCGCATACCGTCGCTGCCGGACACCCCCACGATCGCCGAAGGCCCCGGACTTGCCGGATTCGTGAGCGGTTCGTGGCAGGGCATACTCACCCAGTCGAAGGTGTCGCCGGACATCATCGCCAAGATGCACGCCGACGTGGCGCGCGTGCTGCAGATGCCCGATGTGAAGGAGAAACTCAACGCGCAGGGCACCGAGCCTTCGGGAATCACCCCCCAGGAGGCATCCAAGTGGCTTGCGAACGAGCACGCCCGCATGGCGAAACTCGTGAAAGACACGGGCTTCAAGCTTCAGTAAGCACCGCGAAACGGTATAGTCGACGCCTGTCCTGTTTATTGCGCAGGGCGGGCGTTTCGATTTGGGTCGTCCACTTGAAGTGAAAGCGTACACGTCGATGGAATCGGCCCTGCGCGAATCTGCGCCGTTGGCGCTGCAATGGTCGCAGCAGCATTGTCGCGTCGATACGAAGCTGAAGCGCGATTGCGGTTGGTATCACGGGTTCTGGCAGATCGCCCGCGTCATGGGCATCGGCAAGGCATCCGGAGGACACGCCGATTTCCTGCTTGATGCGTTGCGCGAACATGCGCGCACCGGTGGGTTTCGGCGGGTGCTGGTATCGGGAACGGTCGATTATTCCATGCCGGCGTTGGTGTATCAGGCCTACGCAATGGAAAATGCGAACGTCGATCTCACGGTCGTCGACTGGTGCGAGACGCCGCTGCTTCTCTCGCGATGGTATGCCGATCGGGTGAAGCAGCCCGTGCGTACCGTGCGCTCGAACATCCTCGACATGCGCGAGTCCGGCGGGTTCGACCTGGTGCTGACCAACAGCTTCCTCGGCTACTTCACGGTCGAGCAGCGGCAGCGCCTGTTCGGTGTCTGGGCGGATCTGCTGCGCCCCGGCGGGAAGGCCGTGCTGAGCAACCGCGTCCGGCCGGAGTTCGAAGCGGGTCAGGTCGGATTCCGACCCGACGAAGCCCACCGCTTCTGCGAGGAAGTGGATGCGCGCGCCGAGGCGACCGCCCTCGAACTTGGCGTCGACGCCACCCGTATCCGATCCGGGGCACGCGAGTACGTGCGCAATTTTTCAGTCTATCCGGTCACGTCGCACGAGGCTTTGCATCGTGCCATGAAGGATGCCGGATTCGGGACCATCGACGCGGATCTTGCATCGTCGCAGGCAGGGGCAACCGCGGTTTCAGGCCCGTCGACCACCGAACAGGGCATGTACGCACGCATCGTTGCGACGCGCCGCGAATAATCCGTGCCAGGCACGTGCCAGGCACGGATTTCGGTCGCCAGGCACGGATTTCGGTCGATTGACTCACCGTTGGGGCACGAGGCAGATGAAGTCCTCGAACTTGCCGCTCGGCGAGGCAGGGATGCGCCCATCGAAGTAGACGATGCGAATATCGAACGGGTGCTGCAGCCACTTCTGCACGACGCCTCGAAGCCGGCGCTCCTCGTCGCCCGTGAGCGGACGATCCGCCACCAGACGCAACTCGACGCGCCGCAGATCGTGCTGGATCGCCTGGTACTGGCGGATGGGGGCGACATCCCGGTACTCGTAGAACCCGACCAGCGGCCAGTGGCGCGTGCCGTCGGGCAGACAGACCAGATGGCGGCTGCGCCCGCGGATCCGGCGCAGCGTGGGAAGACCGCGTCCGCACGGGCAAGCCGGCCCGACTTCGGCATGATCGCCCATGCGATAGCGGATGAGCGGTGAAGCAAAGTTGTGCAACACCGTGACCACGACTTCGCCGATCTCGCCTTCGCGGCAGGGCGCGTCGTCCGGCCCGAGCACTTCGAGCAGCACCGTCTCGCTCATCACATGATAGAGACCGCTCTTCGGGCACTCGATCGCGAGATAACCGCACTCCTGCGAGCTATAGAGATCGACGACGCTCGCGCCGAATTGCTGCATGCAGCGCGTTCGAAGCGCGTCGTCGAGTATCTCCCCCGTCGTTCGAACCTGCAGCAGGCCGGGCAGCCCGATGCCGTTGCGCTCGCAGTGATCGAGCAATCCGCCAAGGTTGCCAGGATACGTGTAGAGGTACTCGGGGCGGTGGCGCTGGAGCCAATCCGTCTGAGTCGCGTAATCGGTGCTGGAACTCAGTGCATACGCGCGCCCGGTTACACAAAGTTCGCTGGCAGGCATGCCCCAGTCGGGCAACGGATCGACGCTGTCCGACGAGCCGACGTTCGCACGGATCGACGCGAGTCGACGCGTGAAATCGCGCCGATGCCAGTCGTGATCGCGCATCGTCAGCGCTTCCCAGAAGATCCGATCGAGTTCGGTCGCGAGCAGGCGAACCGGTTCTCCGGTCGATCCCGAGGTATGCACGGCGAAAGCGCTGCCGAAGCGAGGATCGAGCGCCCGCGAGTGCAGCGCATCGCCGGCATCCTGGATGTCCCGCCGGGACATCGTGGGCAGACGTCGATACGCGGCGAGCGTCAGTGTGGCGGTGCTCGATGACTCGCTCGATGCATATCGATCGCGGTAGTACGGTACCGTGGAGCGCGCGTGGCGCAGCAGGCGCTCGACCTGCTGCAGCTGATGCATGAGCAGTTCGTCGGCGGACCACCATTGCGAAGCGTCGAGCTGATCCATCAGCGCGAGCAGCGTTGCGCCGCGCTCGGAGGGCATCGCAGGCCAGGCAACATGCGTCAGCAGCGAACGCAGCGGTTGGGTCTCCCGGCCGAGGAGCGAATCGCGAGCGGCGGTCATGGTGCCGGCGGATCCAGTCGAAAGCCCAACGGCGCCAGGCCCCGCGCGTGGCGATCCCACATATGCTCATAGCAACGCTCGATATCCGAGGTAAGTCCCCGCGCATCGAACAAACTGCAGCCGGCACGTCGACGGGTCCAGTCCGTCCGCATATTCTCGAGTTCGCCAGGATGCACCGCGAGCGACAGTGCGCGCGATTCGTAGTCGCGAAGGTTGTCGGTGATCAGCTGCGGGAGTCCGGCTGCATGCACTATGCTCGCGGCGACACGAGACGCCGGACCGTGGCCTGTGGACGTCAGCACTGGCAGACCGACGAGCAGCGCTTCGACGGCCGTCGTGTGGGCATTGTAGGCAGGCGTGTCGAGAAAGAGATCGGCCAGGCGCTGACGATTCAAGTGATCCGCCTTGCTCGGCATCCGCTGCGCGAACACGAGACGCTGCGGATCGATGCCAAGCGCTCGAGCTTCGGCCATCAGGAAGGGTTCCGAGGGCTCATGTCGAGGCAGCCACAGAACGGCATGGGGTATCTGCCGCAGCAGACGCATCCATACGCCGAAGACTGTCGGATCCATTTTGTTGGCCGTGTGAAAGCAGCAAAAGACGAATGCGTCATCGGGAAGCCGTTCTTCCGAGCGCGCGGGTGGCGCTGCCGGCAGACGCATCGGTTCGTACGCGAACATCGTTCGGCTCAGAAGCGCGAGCCGCTCGCTCCACCACGGCTGCGTCGAAGGCGGCGTCGAGATCGGATCCGAGATGCGATAGTCCATCCAGGGTGCGCCGCACGTGCCCGGGTGCCCCAGATACGCGCAGTTGATCGGCGCCGGACGCAGCGCAAGGATCTCCGGGCGTGCCATGTCCGTGTAGCCGGCCAGATCCACCAGGATGTCGATGCCATCCTCGCGGATGCGGCGGGCGACAGCGAGATCGTCGAGCGGATGACACTCACGGACTCGATCACAGCTTGCACGGAACGCTTCGGCGAGCGGATCCTCCTCGCTTGCGTTGAGGGCATAGGCGATCACTTCGAATCGACTGCGGTCGTGAGCGGCCAGAACCGGCGCGGTCAGCGATACGTTCGGATGATCGCGTACATCCGGGGTGATGTAGCCCAATCGCAGCTTGTTCGGTCGTTGTGCCGGGACCGAACGTGGCCTCAGCCTGGATGGCGAGGTGCGCTGCTCGATCGCATTGCCGACGGCGCACGCAAGCTCGTATCGCACGTCGTCGTCGAGCGGAAGCCAGTTGCTTGCGAACGGCAGCGTCCAGTCGCAGATCGGTGCGCCCCCGGCTTTGCTTTCGCGAACGATGCGATGGAGGTTCTCAAGGAACGCGGCGCGCCCCGACCAATCGCAGCGTGCCTGACGGACGGTCAGGCGTGCGAGATAGATGACACGCGGGTCGGGCAAGGCGTCGATGCCTCGAGGCCAATTGGCACGAGTCAGATCCCCTCGACTCCATATCGTCTGCATCAGCCGAGCGAACGTCGGAGGATCGGTTGCGCGCGCAAGACGAAATGCAGCTGCCGATGCAGCGAACCAGCCAAGACAGGCCAGAGCCACGCCACGGTCGATCTGCGCGGCGATCGACGTCGGTGCAAGCGACAGCGCGCGTTCCGCAGCCGCCTTGGCCTCTTCATACCGATCCAGGGCAAGCAGCGCTTCGGCGAGATTCACGTGACCATCGGCGAGACCCGGGTGTGCCGATACTAGGCGGCTCGCACAGTCGAGACTGTCACGAGGGCGATCCAGTCGCAGCAGCAGCGCACTCTTGTTCAACAGTGCGGATGCGTAGTCGGCGTCCGCATCCAGTGCCTCGTCGTATCGAGCCAGGGCCGCCTCGAACTGCGAGCGAGCTTCGAGTACGATGGCAATGTTGGTAAGCACCTGTGCGCTGCGCGGCGCATGAACGAGTGCGTTCTCGTAACTTCCCTCAGCTTCGTCGTATCTGCCCAGGGCCAGCAACACCGCCCCGCGCGCATTGAGCACGTCGACCGATTGGGGCGCCATGACGAGCGAACGCTCCAGGGCTTGCAGCGCGGGATCCAGTCGTCCCAGGCAGTGATGCGCGACGCCGGCGGCGAACCACTCCGCGGCCGAAGCAGCAGGCGAGCGACAGATGGACTCGAACAGCGTCGTCGCCTGCTGGGTATGGCCGCTCTCCAGAAGCGCGACGGCCTGCTGCAACCGTTCGAAGGCCGTGC
>JBIKKL010000245.1:0-6979 GCA_044360365.1 Burkholderiales bacterium
GCTCGGATTGGTGCTCACCAGGTTCGTGGTGATGCCGAAGGTGTAGCCGTCGCCCGTGGCCTTGGCCAGCAACTCGTATCCGACGATGCCGCTCGCGCCCGGACGATTCTCTACGACCACCTGCTGCCCCATCGACTTCACGAGTTCGGAAGCCATTTCTCGCGCATTGATGTCTGGGCTGCCGCCAGGTGCCGATGCGACGATCAGTCGCAGCGGTCGCGACGGATAGCTCTGCGCCTGCACATCGTTCGCAATGGCGCCGAAAACCAGGCAACCTGCAGTCGCCCCTAAAGTGATGTGCCTCACTTTCTCCTCCTTCGCATTCGTTGACTGTGCGCGTTGATGCGGGGGTACTGTGTCCCCGAAGAGGCGCTTTCGTCAACTGCCTTGAAGGGCTCGTGGCCGAATTCGAGTGGTTTCAGCGACGCCTCGATCCGGTTGCGGTGCAGAAGCAATACGGCGCTGCCCGATAGACATCACCGCAGGGGCCACTGAAAATAGCCCGAACGAACCCTTTGCAAGGAGCGACGACGATGCTGCCCGGATTCGAAGAGATCATGAACGTGCGCGGTCGCGGGATGCCCGAGGCTGGCGAAGTGGCAATCACCGGTGCGGATCCCGTCTACTCGGCGCGGTTCCGCATCGGCGAGACCACGGCAAACATTCTGGCCGGCATCGGCGTGGCCGTCACGGACATACACGAGATGAAAACCGGGCGCCGGCAGAACGTCGCGATCGACGTTCGACACGCAGCGGCCACGTGCAACAGCTCGAAATACCTGCAGCAGCCGAAGCCGGGCGGCGGTTGGGAAGAGGTGCCTCAGTCGCCTTCGATGATCCACATGCGTTCGCTGACGCAGCCTTGGCAGTGCAAGGACGGGCGCTGGTATCTGCCGCACTTCAATCTGCCGCACCTGCATGATCGCGTAATCGGCGTGCTCAAGTGCGAGTCGAACGCGGATGCCGTCGCGAAAGCGGTCGCCAAGTGGGATTCGCACGATCTCGAAGAAGCCATCGCCGAAGCGCGCGCCTGCGGATCGGTCATCCGGTCGAATGCCGAATGGCTCGAGCATCCGCACGGAAAGATGCTTGCCGGAAAGCCGCTAGTCGAGATCACGAAGATCGGCGACAGCGATCCGATCCCTTTCCCGAAGGACGGCAGGCCGCTCTCGGGTGTGCGCGTGCTGGACCTCACGCGCATTCTCGCCGGCCCCATCGCGGCGCGCACACTCGCGGAGAACGGGGCAGACGTGCTGATGGTGACGGCGCCGCATCTGCCGCAGGTGCCGGAGCACGTGAAGGACACGAGCCACGGCAAGCGCAGCTGTTATTTGAATCTCACCCAGGGCGACGACCTTGCGACGATCAGGAAGCTCGTCGCGAGCGCGGATGTCTTTAGCCAGGGTTATCGTCCCGGCATCATGGACAAGCTGGGGCTGACGCCTGAGCAGCTTGCGAAGGAGCGCCCCGGGATCATCTATGTGTCGATAAGCTGCTACGGTGCAGGCGGCCCGTTGTCCGGTCGAGGCGGCTGGGAGCAGATCGCACAATGCACGACCGGCATCTGCCTCGACAACGGTGATGCATCCCGACCGAAGCTGCTGCCGGCGTCGGCGTGCGACTACACGACGGGTTACAACGGCGCCTATGGTGTGCTGCTGGCGTTGGCCCGCCGTGCTCGTGAAGGCGGTTCGTACCATGTGCGCGTGTCGCTTTGCCGCTCGGGCATGTACATCTACAAGCAGGGGCATGTGAGCTATCCGTCGCCCGACATGGGGCTCAGCCCCGCGGAACTCGATGCGATCACGATCGAGTCGGCCGGCGGTCACGGGACGCTGAAGCATCTCGGCCCCGTGCTGAAGATGTCCGAGACGAAGCCCCTCTGGGACAAAGCTTCGCCGATTCTGGGCAGCAGCCAGCCCGGCTGGCTGTGATTTAAGCGAAATTCGGAAATTCGGTGCCTGGCACGTGCCTGGCACCGAATTTTGGATTGTGGACTAGAAAGGGCGATCGCCGCGTACGAGCATGCGGTACAGCCGGCGCTGCTGACTGTGATCGAAGTCGAAGCCCGCCTTGTGGAGCGACTGGCGGTCGTCGACGATCAGGAGGTCGCCCTTCTGGTATTCGTGCGCGTAGCAGAACTCCGGCTTCGTGATCGTGTCGGTGAGCTGCTGCAGGAATTCCTGCGTCTCTTCGGGGCCAAGGCCCGTAACCGTTTCCGTCTTGCTCTTGTGGAACCAGATGGCCTTGGTGCCCGACTCCGGATGCGTGCGCACGAGTGGATGGACCATCGGCGGCTTCCTGGATTCGAGTTGAGCCTTCAGCACGTCAGGGTTCGCAATCTTGAAGCGGGCGCTGCTGAGCAGCGTGTTTTCCGTCTTCATGCCGAGGAGGCGTTGCTGCATGTCGCTCGGCAGGGATTCGAACGCAGCGCGTGAATTGCATACCGACGTGGCGCCGCCCTTGTCGGGCGCCGCGACGGCATAGAGCATCGTGAACTTCGGCGGGAACTCCTGATTCGTGTGGTCGGTGTGCCAGGTGGCGTTTGAACCCACCTTGGCGGGCTGACCCTTGCTGTCTTTGTGGAAGTTGTCGAGCACGCTGATGAGCGGGTGCCCGTCGACGAGATACATCCGGTTCTGGTCCTCCATCAGCTCGCCGAACAATTCGCCCGCCCGCTGGACTTGCGCATCGGTGAGATGCGCCTGACCGCGTATGACGAGCACGACGTTCTCCACCACGGCATCGTAGAGCGCTTTGCGCGTGGCTTCGTCGATGGGCTGGGCGAGGTCGACGCCGGTGACGATGGCGCCGATATGCGGCTTGACTTTGGTGATCGTGAGTTGCTGGACAGCAGGCTTGAGAACGGCGCTCATGGTCTGGCTCCTCCGGGATGGTCCAGGATGTGGATGTGCGCGACGGTTACGCGTCTACATCATACGCGCTGGTCCCGAAGAAGGCTAAGCGCGGTGCCGCAGAGTTTGCGCCGCGCGATCAGCTTTGCTTCAGACTTCGATCATCTCGAAATCAGCTTTCATCGCACCGCAGTCGCCGCAGATGAAGTCGTCGGGCACGTCTTCCCATCGTGTGCCCGGGGCGATGCCTTCTTCCGGCAGCCCCTGGGCTTCGTCGTAGACGAACGCACAAAGCATGCACTGCCAGGTCTTGAATCCGGCGGCCGGTTTCGCCTCTGCGGTGGTGATCGGCACATCATGCTGTGGAAAGCTGAGAACGATCGCATCCAGGCCTTCGGGGCCTGCGTGCACGTCGAGCGCCGGCTCCTCCGGTGGGATGAAGCCAATGGTCAGCGAGCGTTGGATCTTCCCGTCGCGCTGCAGGCTGCCGGCGACGACAATCAGATATTGTCCGCCCGTGGCCGTCGGCGCCGGAAGGCGGCATGTCGAGCTCGGCTTCATCCGCAGAGCGTACGCTGCGAGCCCACGCTCGTCCTTGATGTTCGGCAGTGGGTTGAGGGAAAAATCGCCCGTCGGCTCGGCGAATTCTGCGATCTCCGAGATCTGCCACGGCGTGCGCGGCCCGGCCTGCTGCAGCTTCTCTCGCTTCTCCGGAATGAACTGTGCACCTTCGGCATCGCGCCGCGCGCGCAACGTGAGCCAGGCGATCCCTTCGTCGTTGGCCTGGATCGGCCCATACGGCGTGAGTGCTCGAGAAAAGTGCACGGCATAAGGCTTGACCACATGTTTTCCAAGCGTGCCGCCGCCCTGAGTGATGATCTGGAACTGATCCACATCGTGGAAGTGGGTGCGCAAGTGGCGTTGCGGCGTGTTCTCGACCAGGAACGCCTGCGGCAGACGCGTACCCTTCGGCGGCTGCATGAAGTTGGTGTTCCAGCGCGTGCCGCCTTTGACTTCATGGGGAGTGCGCGTTTGTTCGAGCTCGTCGTAGGCAATGATCGTGGGCATGGGCGTGGACTCCGGGAGACGTCGAACGATTATAGGCACAGTTTCGAGCGAGTCGCTGCAGCGAACACAGCGCAGGTTACTATTGCGTCTGCCGCGCGACAGGCTTCGTGCCGCGGGCCGTCGTGCACTTGCAAGGTAGTCGACCACCGATGAGCTCTCAACCCATACCCTCGACCGGCATGCTGAGTCCGTACCGAGTCCTCGATCTCTCCGATGAGCGGGGGCTGCTCTGCAGCCGGATCCTCGCCGACCTCGGCGCCGACGTCATCCAGATCGAACCGCCGGGCGGTAGTTCCGCGCGTCGCATCGGTCCTTTCTATCGTGACGATCCGAATATCGAGCACAGTCTATTCTGGTGGGCATATGCCGCGAACAAGCGCGGCATCACGCTCGACATCGCCAAGGAGGACGGCAAGGCAATCTTGAAGCGGCTCGCGGCCGGCGCGCACTTCTTGATTGAATCCGGTCGACCAGGCGAGTTGACGGCGCTCGGTCTCGGCTACGATGAGCTTGCGAAGCTCAATCCCGGCCTCATCGTCGTCTCGGTCACGCCGTTCGGACAAACCGGACCTTATGCGAACTATCTCGCGTCCGATCTGGTGGGCATGGGCATGGGCGGCTTCATGTTCGTTACCGGCGAGCCTGACCGCGCACCGCTGCGCGTGGGGTTCCCGCACTTCTACATGCATGGTGCGGCGGCCGGCGCGGCAGGCGCCATGCTTGCGCATTTTCAGCGCGTGTCGACCGATGAAGGGCAGCACGTCGACGTCTCTTGCCAGGAGTCCGTTGCGCGCGCGCTCGCGAACTCGGTGGCCGGCTACGTCGTGGAAGGCGCCATCATCATGCGTCAGGGGTCCTACCGACAAACCGGGGCTGATGCCTTTATGCGGATTACGTGGCCTTGCAAGGATGGCTTCGTGAACTTCCAGTTTTCCGGCGGCTCGTCTTCCGGACAGAGCGTCAACAACTTCGTTCGCTGGATGGCGGACGAGGGCGTGCGCGACGAATACATGCTGAGCCTTGATTTCAAGACGATGGGCTATGGCGCGATCAATAGGCAGACGATGGACCGGATCGTCCCGCCCGTGTCGCGTTTCATCCGCGAGCGCACCAAGCAGCAATTGTGGGATGCCGCCATCGAGAGGCGCATCCTGCTGTTCCCCGTATCCACCATGGAAGACATCCGCGGCAATGTGCAACTGGAAGCACGGGAGTTCTTCCGCACCGTGCATTCCCCCGAGTTCGATAGCGAGCTGACTTTCCTCGGGCCCTTTGCGCGAGCAAGCGAAACGCCGCTCAAGGGCGGCAGCATGCCGCCGCGCGTCGGCCAACACAACGCAGAGATCTACATGCAGGAACTCGGACTCACCCAAAGCGACCTCGCCGGGCTTACCGGCGCCGGCGTGATCTGACGCGAGCAAACGACGATGCGTCCTCTCGATAATCTCAAGGTACTGGATTTCTGCTGGGTCGTCGCCGGACCGATGACGACCAGCTATTTTGCCGAGTACGGCGCGACAGTCATTCGGTGTGAATCGCGTCGGCGGCCGGATCCGCTCACCACGTCCCCGCCCACGAAGGGCAAGGGGATGGGGGTGCGCAGCGGCTATTACGCGAACTACAGTGCGAACAAGTATGCGCTCGGCCTGAACCTTGGTGATCCGCGCGCCATCGAGATCGTGAAGCGTTTGGTCGCGTGGGCGGACGTCGTCAGCGAGAACTTCACGCCGGGAACGATGGAGCGGCTGGGGCTGGGCTTCGACGAGCTGCGCAAGATCAAGCCGGATCTCGTGATGTTCAGCAGCTCCATGCTCGGTCGCGGCGGACCGATCTCCAGACTGCCGGGTTTCGGCGCCGTGCTCTCGTCGCTGAGCGGCATGACGGCCATCACAGGTTGGCCGGATGGCGATCCGACCAATCCTTATGGCGCGTATACCGATTTCATCGCGCCGCGTTTCGGATGTGCGGCCGTCCTTGCCGCGCTGGATCATCGTCGGCGAACGGGGCAAGGCCAGCACATAGACATGTCCCAACTCGAATCGGCGTTGCAGTTCATCGCGCCGATCGTGCTCGATTACGCCAATAACGGGCGTGAAGGCTCTCGCACGGGAAATCGTCACGATGCCGCGGCTCCGCATGGTGCGTTTCCATGCGTCGGTGACGACCGCTGGGTGACCATCACCTGCATGAACGACGATCAGTGGCTGCGGCTGCGCAAGGCCTTCGGCGATCCCGCATGGATGCAGGAGCCGAGGTTCGGCACACTGCTCGAGCGCAAGCATCACGAAGACGAGCTCGAAGCGAACATCGTCAAGATCACGCAGAAGTGGGAAGCCGAAGCGCTCATGCATAGGCTGCAGGCGGCCGGCGTGCCTGCCGGGCTGGTGCATTCGAACAAGGGGGTCGTCGAGGACGAACAGCTGAACCACCGCGGCCACTGCGTCTACTACGAAAAGGCCGAGATCGGCCGCCATCCGGTGCAGCGTTCCGAGTTCCGGCTCTCCAAGACCGAGGCCCTGCGCAAGTGGCCTACGCCTTTCGTCGGCGAACATACACGATACGTGTGCGGTGAGATCCTCGGCATGCATGCGAGCGAAATCGATCCGCTGATCGCCGACGGCGTGCTTGAAGTGCCCCCCCCCGAGCTGCTCGCAACCTAAAGTCAAAATTCGGTGCCAGGCACGTGCCTGGCACCGAATTTCACGAATTGGTCTGCGGCCTATGTCGTTCGTCGGAGTGTCGTGACGCGCGCGAGAACGTAGAGTGGCTTCATGCCACGACCACTTCGTACTCTATATCCCGGCGTTCCGATTCACGTGATTCAGCGCGGACATAACCGGGGCGCGTGCTTCTTCGCCGAAGAGGATTACGTCTGCTACCTCACCTTGCTGGGCGAGGTTTTGCGGCGCACAAAGATCGCGCTGCACGCTTACGTGCTGATGACGAATCACGTGCATCTCCTGATGACGCCAGTTGCTGAAGACGATTTCCCGCGTGCGATGATTTCGGTGGGAAGCCGCTACGTGCGGCACGTCAATCGAAAGTACGGTCGAGTA
>JBIKKL010000207.1:0-7761 GCA_044360365.1 Burkholderiales bacterium
TGCATCACCTGGCCGCCCATGCCTCCCTGGACCGGACTTGCAAAGCGCATCGTCATGCAAAGCAAGCGACAGGCCACGCAGGTTGGATCCGGGTCATCGGATCAGAACGTGCAGCGATAGTGTGCGGGCTCGGAGCGCACGTGTGCATCGAGCGTCCTTGCGAATACGCCTGCATCTCCTGCGAGCGAAATTGTCGACGTGTAGCTCTTTCGCCGCCGTCTATCGCGCCATCGAACCCACGTTTCGTTACGGCCATGCGTATGGAATGGTGCATGCCGATCCGGAGGTGGTGTCCGTTTTGTCGAAATTCCAGGGGTGCAGTGCATCGGCTCGGGAAACGGCACCGTGGATGTGCATGCCACGCGTGTTGGATGTCGACCTCGCAGGCTCCCTCAGCGCAGGAAATCCCTGAGTATCGTGACCTGCGGCAGCAGGGGGGCGGTGCAGCCTCTACTTACTGTAGGCATCGTGCTGTGAGGGTCGTGGCATGTCGCTTGCTCAAGGAGGGGGCGTCGGGTGGCGGTTCGTTCGCTCCGTGGATCCATCCATCGCTCGCCGCCTGCAGTCCGGAGATCTTGACTTGGTACATGCTGTTCTGCCTGCGAATCGACGTCGAGCGTTCACTCACGCGGCGATTTATCCATGGCGCTGACGATGGCGACCCAGGCGGCGATCCAGCCCGCACCGAACCCGGAACCTTCGCCTGCCGAGGCGCTGCTGCAGGTTCGGGATCTTTGCGTGGAGTTTGCAACCGAAGACGGCGCCGCGACAGCAGTCGATGCAGTGAGCTTCGACGTGTCCGAGGGCTCCTGTCTGGGCATCGTGGGCGAGTCCGGCTGCGGCAAGAGCGTGACCTCGCTGGCTGTCATGGGCTTGCTGCCCCGAGGCACCGGGCGCGTTGCAGGCGGAACCATAAGATTCGCCGGGCGAGACATGGTGACGCTTGCCGATCATGAACTGCGTGCGATACGAGGCAAGGAGGTCTCGATGATCTTCCAGGAGCCCATGTCGTCGCTGAACCCCGCCTTCTCGATCGGAGATCAGATCGTCGAGTGCCTCGTTACGCACGAGAGGCTAAGCGCCGCTGCGGCTACCGCACGTGCACTCGAACTCCTGCGTCTGGTCCGCATTCCCGCACCCGAGGCAAGAATGCGTGACTACCCGCACCGGCTCTCGGGCGGCATGCGTCAGCGTGTGATGATCGCCATGGCGATCGCGTGCAAACCGAGACTCCTGATCGCCGACGAACCCACGACTGCGCTCGACGTCACGATCCAGGCACAGATCATCGACCTCCTGCGCATGCTGAAGGAGGAAATCGGTACGGCGATCATCCTCATCTCGCACGATCTCGGCGTTATCGCGGAACTGGCGGATGAAGTTGCAGTCATGTATGCGGGCCGCATCGTGGAGCGCGCCGCCGTCGAGCGTGTGTTCGATCATCCGGAGCACCCGTACACGATCGGGCTTCTCGGCGCGATGCCGAGTTTGGGGAAGGCCGGGGAGCCGCTGGTCTCGATCGAGGGCATGTTGCCGGACCCGATGTCCCGTCCACCCGGGTGTGCGTTCGAACCGCGTTGTCCCTTTCGGCGCGGTCGTTGCGCCAATGAAGCGCCGTCCCTGCAGAGCGTCGGTGCGCGTCATGCAACGGCCTGCTGGGCGGCACCGCTGGAGTAGCGATGATGATGACGCCGCTACTCGATGTGCAGGGGCTTGCGAAGACCTTCAACGCAGGGGGCTTCTTCTCGCGTCGACGGCACGCAGTACGTGCCGTCGATGGCGTTTCATTTCGCATCGACAGGAACGAGACGCTGGCGCTTGTCGGCGAGAGCGGTTGCGGAAAATCGACGACCGGCCGGCTGCTGCTGCGGCTCATCGAGGCCGACGAAGGAAGCGTCAGGTTCGACGGCACCGACCTGATGTCGTTGAGCCCCTATCAGATGCAATCGCGTCGGCGCGACTTGCAGATCGTGTTTCAGGATCCCTACGGTTCATTGAATCCGCGCATGACCGTTCGCGATGTGTTGCGCGAGCCATTGCTGGTCCACAAGATCTCGTTTGGTCGTCAGGCCGACACCATTGTCGACGAAATACTCGATCACGTATCGCTGCCGCGCGCGTACGCCCGGCGCTATCCGCACGAGTTCTCGGGTGGGCAGCGTCAGCGCATTGCAATCGCGCGTGCGCTCGTCCTCCAGCCGCGATTGATCGTCTGTGACGAGCCCGTGTCGGCGCTCGACGTTTCGGTGCAGGCGCAGATCCTCAATCTGCTCGGGGACCTCAAGCACCGCTTCGGACTGAGCTATCTCTTCGTCTCGCACGATCTCGGCGTCGTCCGGCGCATGGCGGATCGAATCGCCGTCATGTATCTCGGCCGCATCGTGGAGACCGGGCCGGCCGCAGAACTGTTCGAACGTCCGCGTCATCCGTATACCCAGGCGTTGTTGAGCGCGATACCGGCACCGCATCCGCGTCATCGGCGCCGCGAACCCGCCCTCGAAGGCGATGTGCCGAGTCCTGCGGCACCGCCCCCGGGTTGCAATTTTCATACGCGCTGTCCCCATGCGGTGGAGCGCTGCCGGTCGGAGGTTCCCGTACCGAAGGTCGTGGCCGAGGGCCACTCGGTGGCATGCCTTCGGGTGGAAGAGCTCCCGGCTCGTCCGAAGCCCGCCATGGGTCTTGTGAGTGCAGCGGCGGAGCGGGTGCAGCGGCTGCATGCCCGCTTCCGACGATCGGGCGCAAGCGACGCCGGGTCGACCATCAATCTTCACATCTCGAAAGTCGAGGAGCAGGCCTCATGATGAAACGGACTAGGGCTGCGGCGGCCGCATCGGTGCTGCTCGTCTGCAGCGCGGCAGGCGCCGCCGACCTGCGCATCGGGCTCTGGGACAACCCGGATGCGATCGATCCAACGATGGGACGACTCTATTCCGGGCGGATCATCCTCAACATGGTGTGCGACAAGCTGTTCGATATCACGCCGGACCTGAAGATCGTGCCGGTCCTGGCGACGGGCCACACGATCTCCGACGACGGCAAGCAGATGACGATCGGCATCCGAAAGGGCGTCAAGTTCCACGACGGCGACGTCATGGATGCGAAGGCGGTCAAGTACACGCTCGAGCGTCACATCAAGATGCCGGGGTCGATGCGCAAGAGCGAACTCGACGTGATCGACTCGGTGGAAGTCGTTGATCCGCAGACGGTGCGTCTGAAGCTCAAGCAGCCCTCCGCGCCGCTGCTCTCGCATCTCACCGATCGTGCAGGCATGATCATCTCCCCGCGCGCGGCCGACAGCCTGGGCGACAAGTTCGGCAATCAGCCCGTGTGTACGGGGCCTTTCAAGATGACGACCCGGCCCGCGCGCGATCAGATCATCCTCGAAAGATTCGGCGACTACTGGGCGAAGGACAGGATCCACATCGACCGGGTCGTGCTCACGCCGATTCCGGACGGTACCGTGCGGGTGTCGAATCTTCGAGCCGGTCAGCTCGACCTCATCGAGCGCGTCTCGCCCCAGGATGTCGGCTCCCTGAAGTCGGCATCCAACATCGCGATGGCCTCCATTCCCGAACTGGGCTATCAGGTCATCACCTTCAACGTGGCGAACGGCGAGAAGGCCAACACGCCCCTCGCCAAGGACGCCCGACTGCGTGAAGCCTTCGATCTTGCCATCGACCGCAACGTGATCGCCAAGGTCGTGTTCCAGGGCATCTTCGTGCCCGGCAGCCAATACGTGAGCCCGTCGAACTTCTACTTCAATCCGGAAATTCCCGTGCCGAAGCGCGATCTTGCGAAGGCAAGGAAGCTCATGGCCGAAGCCGGGCACAAGCGTTATCCGCTGACGCTGATGACGGCCAACGATCCCGACTGGATCCAGGCTGCACAGATCATCCAGTCGATGGTGGCCGAGGCGGGCTTCGACATGAAGATCGAGGTCCAGGAGAACGCGACCCGGTCCAAGCGCATGAAGGCAGGGGACTTCGATGTGGGGTTCAGCTTCTGGAGCGGCCGCTCGGATCCGGACGGAAACATCGGCAATCGCGCGATCTGCGATGCGCCGAACAACGACTCGGGCTACTGCAACAAGCTGCTCGACCAACTGCTGCGAAAGGCGAGGGAAGCACCCAAGCCCGAAGACCGGCGACCGTACTATCACAAGGTCACGGAGATGCTCGTCAAGGACCGGCCGATGATTTTCGTGTGGCATCGGAGCGTGATTACCGCGTTCAACAAGAAAGTGAGCGGATTCGCGCAGTATCCGGATGGATTGATACGTCTGCAGGGCATGCGGGTGGGGGGCAAGCCTTGATCGGCCGCAAGCGCTCGGGGGAAGCGTCGTGAACGCGTGGCGCTTCATCGGCGGGCGGCTCGCAGTCATGGTGCCGACGCTCTTCTTCGTGTCGGCGATGGTGTTCGGCCTGCAGCGGCTGCTGCCGGGCGACCCGATCACGGCGATGCTCGCCGAGGACTACGACGCAGAGGCTGCAGAAACGCTCAAGCGCCGCTATCACCTCGACAAGCCGATTCACGAACAGTACGTCCTGTGGGCCGCCGGTCTGTTCCGCGGTGACTTCGGCGTCTCGATCCGCAATAACCTCGAGGTGGCAGAACTGATCCTCGCGCGTATCCCGGTCACGCTGGAACTGGCGATACTGTCGCTTGCCTTCGCCCTGCTCATCGGGATTCCCGCCGGCATCCTGTCTGCGGTCAAGAAGGATACGCCGACGGACGTCGTCGCCAACGTCGTCGCGTTGTCAGGCATCTCGGTGCCGAACTTCTGGCTCGGCATCATGATGATCCTGCTGTTCGCGGTGCATCTGCAAATCCTGCCGGCATCGGGCTACGTGCCGTTCTTCGAGGATCCGATCGCCAACCTGAAATCGATGATCATGCCGGCGTTCGTGCTGGGCACGGGCGGCGCAGGGCTGATCATGCGCCACATGCGCGGTGCGATGCTCGAGACCTTGCTGCAGGACTACGTGCGCACGGCGAGGGCAAAGGGCTGCCGGGAACGGGTGGTCGTCTTGAAGCATGCGTTGCGAAACGCGCTCGTTCCTGTCATCACCCTGGGCGCGCTCGAGTTCGGACATCTGCTCTCGGGCGCGGTGTTGACGGAGCAGATCTTCACGATTCCCGGGTTCGGCAAACTGATCGTGGATGGTGTGTTCAGCCGCGACTACACGGTGGTGCAGTCCGTGGTGCTCGTCGTCGCGCTCATCTACATCTCGCTCAATCTGATGGCCGACATTCTCTACTTCGTCGTCAATCCGCGTCTTCGGGGCTGAACGATGTCCGTGGCGATCCATCCTCCGGTACCTTCCCTGCTCCAGCGCGTGCGCGGGAATCGCAAGGTGCGTCGGTTCTTTTCGCACCGGACGGCGGTCGCGGCACTGGTGTGCGTTCTGCTTTTCATCGCGATGGCGTTGTTCGCGCCGTTCATCGCACCGTACGATCCGATCAAACCCGATTACATGGCAATCCGCGCAGCACCGTCGGCGCAGCATCTGATGGGGGCGGACGAGCTCGGTCGCGATCTCTTCAGCCGCATCGTATGGGGCGCACGCACGTCGCTACTCGCCGGCATCATTCCGGTGATGATCGCGCTATCCGTCAGCCTGCCGCTCGGCCTCGTGGCCGGGTTCGTGGGCGGTTGGATCGACGCGCTGGTGATGCGATTCACCGACGCGATGCTGGCGTGTCCGTTCCTCATCATCGCGATCGCGCTCGCGGCGTTCCTCGGACCGAGCCTGCGCAACGCGATGATCGCGATCGGGATCGCCTCCATGCCGACCTTCCTGCGACTGGTGCGGTCGATCGTGGTGTCGCTCAAGCAGGAGGATTACGTCGAGGCTGCGCGCGCCGTCGGCAATTCGCCCGCAAGGATCTGCCTGCGTCACATCCTGCCCAACATGCTGCCGCCGCTGCTCATCCAGGCGAGCATCACGATGGCGGCTTCGATCATCGCCGAGGCCAGCATGTCGTTTCTCGGTCTCGGCCAGCAGCCACCGGCGCCCTCCTGGGGCAGCATGCTGAACAGTGCCCAGCGATTCATGGTCGAAGCGCCCTGGATGGCCCTCTGGCCGGGGGTGATGATCTTCCTGGTCGTCATGGCCTTCAACGTCCTCGGAGACGGTCTGCGCGACGTCTTCCAACCCAAGCACAAGTGAGCGGAGCTCAAACCATGGCAACCATCTGTACGACCCGAATCGACAGCCCCAAAGCCTGGCGCGGGAGCGAGATGATGAAGGATCGCTCGTGGGAACTTCGTCTCGACGAGACGGATATCGCCGAACTCGAACAGGCACTGAGCGTGGCCAAGCGGCGCAACGTGCCCTTCCCGGAGATCACACGCGAAGACTTCCCGCTCGACCGGCTGGCGGTCAAGATGCGCGGCGTGTGTGAAGAAGTCTACGCGGGGCGGGGGTTCGTCGTCGTGAGAGGCGTACCGGTGCAGGCCCACGACGACGCCGACGTGAAACTGATGCTGTGGGGAATGGGGCGCTACATCGGGGGCCGCCCCTTGCAGCAGGGATTGCGCGGCGAGTATCTGACGAACGTGCGCGACCGCGGCGATCAGTACGGAAAGATCAACGTGCGCGGCAACGGGACCAACGCGCACCTGCCGTTTCATACGGACAAGGCAGACATCATCTGCCTCATGTGCCTGCGCAAGGCCGTGAGTGGGGGGCTGAGCAGCATCGTCAGTTCGGTGACCGTGCACAACGAGATCGTGGCGAACCATCCGGAATATCTGGGCCTGCTCTACAGCGGCTTTCACTACATTCTGCGCGACCATGCGCTCGAAGCGAAGGGCTATACCGAGAAGCCCATTCCTGTGTTCAGCTGGCGCGACGGAAAGCTGAGCAGCCGCTATCTTCGCAACCAGATCAATGCCGGTGCCGTGAAGCGTCAGGAACCGTTCACCTCGGTGCAGAAGGCAGCCCTCGACTACTTCGACGAACTCACGCACCGGCCCGATCTGCACCTTGCCATGGACTTGCAGGAAGGCGACATTCAGGTATGCAACAACTACACGATCCTGCATTCGCGCACGGGCTTCGTGGACGGGACCGAACCGAATCAGAAGCGCCACATGCTGCGTCTGTGGCACAAGTTCCCCGAGCCTCTGACGTGGCCGATCGACGAGGAATTTCCAGAGTTCAACGGTTACATCCCCGATCTCAGTCAGCCGCAGCGCCTGGAATTCTGAGGTCTCGAGACGGAACCGAACACCGTGCCGCCCGATGCCATCCATGCGAATCTCGTTCATCCCCCAGTCGATAGCGTCGCGGGCGCATATCTCGCGCTGCTGGCGGATCGGGGCATCGAGTACCTGTTCGGTAACGCCGGCACCGACTTCGCACCCATCGTCGAGGCGATGGCACACGCGCAGACGAGCGGCATGCCGATGCCGCAGCCGATTACGGCGGTGCACGAGCATCTTGCCATCAGCATCGCGCACGGCTATGCCATGACCTCGGGCAGGACCGGCGCCGTGATGGTTCACGTCAGCGTCGGCACGGCCAACGGCGTCTGTGCCGCGATGAATGCGGCGCGCGAGAACGTCCCGCTCCTGTTCACGGCCGGCCGCACGCCGATCCTGGAAGAAGGATTGCCGGGGCATCGCACGTCTGCCATCCATTGGGGTCAGGAGATGTTCGATCAGGCCGGGATGGTGCGCGAGTTCGTGAAGTGGGACTACGAACTGCGCAGCGCAGAGCAGGTGGAGACGATCATCGATCGGGCGCTCGCGGCAGC
>JBIKKL010000239.1:0-7091 GCA_044360365.1 Burkholderiales bacterium
TGAGAACTTCGCAGTATTCAGACCACGAGCGACATTGAGGCCGGTAACTGCGATTACCCGCCCCCCCCTGACTATTACGCAAAGCTCCGATTCAAAGCGTAAACGTGAAAGAATGATTTCAACGCACTGCAGCCGGCTCGGGCGAACCCTAGCCAAATTTTTTGTTTGCCTTGCTTGACTTCGTGCCCGCGGCACCTAGCTCAGAGAGGGGCAACTTGAGTTCGACAGTGGTGCCCGCACCAATGTTGCTTCGCACCCCCACAACGCCCTTGTGATGGCGCATGATCTCCTTAACGAGGACGAGCCCAAGACCGGTGCCTGAGACACCGCTGGCGTTCTGAGCCCGGAAGAAAGGATTGAAGAGTTTATCCAGATCATCGGCCGCTATCCCTATGCCGCGATCCTCCACACAAATACGAACGTATCCAGGCCCATTGTCCTCGACAACGTCCAGTTTAATCAGTACAGGGGTAACGTCATCGGAAAACTTCACGCCATTACTGATGAGATTGCGCAAAGCCTGGCCGAGTTTGTCGGCATCGATGTCTACGATTACCGATTCAGGACACTCACTGATGAGCCGTACTCGCTCGAACCGCGGGTCCCTGCTCAAAGTCGCCAAGAATTCCGAAACAAATCGACCGATAGGCGTCGACGATAACTTGAACGACCGCAGGCCGCTCGACTCGATTCGCGCCAAATCGAGCAACTCGTCGAGCAACCGCGCCAACTCGAGCGATTGATCGTGGATCAAGTTCGCATACTCTGCGGCCTCATCGATCGACGAAGTTCTCTGCGCCATCAGGATTTCAGAAAAGCCCACAATGGTAGACAGGGGCGTACGCAGCTCGTGTGCGGCCGTCGAGAGAAATTGAGTCTTCAAGCGCGCAATATCGTGCTCCCGGGTGACG
This sequence comes from Burkholderiales bacterium, assembly GCA_044360365.1. GTDB lineage: Bacteria > Pseudomonadota > Gammaproteobacteria > Burkholderiales > WYBJ01 > WYBJ01. Next base: position 912 of record JBIKKL010000239.1, read on the forward strand.
TCTCGGTAGTAGAACGCTATCCGCCCCGGGTCAAGCGGGCTCAAACGACAGGCGCTGCGCTCGAAGACCTTCCGCTCGTGGCAATTGAGCACCAACGTTTGGCGAGGGAACCGACGGCGCTCCTCGCAAAGCGTGGCCTCAGAGGTTACTTCGGCGGAGCCAAGCCAATCGACAGACCCCTCGAACAACTGAGCCAACGGCGGCCACGGACGGGAAGCATCCGCCAGCGATTTAAGTGCTTGCTCCAACTCGAGCACAGGCTGGCCAACCAAACGGCTGGGCAGCTCGCACAGAATCCGGCCGAAAGCGGCATTGACCATCTCTGCGCGCCCTTTCGAATCGCTAACCACCAAGCCGTCAGGACTTAGCGCGAAGAGCGCATCCAGACGCGCCTCGCTCTCGTCATAGCTTTGCTTTGCGGTAGCATCGAAAGCCGACAACGACAGGACCGCGACATAGTGGCTGGCCTTCCCTGATGCATCGAACGCCGGAAAGAGCCTGAGTCGGCGCCACTGTCGCACACCATCTTTTCGCCTGCCAAGCACGACACGCTCAACCGTTGCACAGCAGCGCATCGCCCTCTCGATTGCCTGACGCTCCGCTGGCTCCGACGCCAGAAGCTCCTTGTCCAGCAACGAACGACTCAAAAGCTCATCGGCGCAAAATCCCGTCACTGCCTCCGAAGCCACATTGGCGTGCACGATGCGACATTTGTTCTCGGTCACATCCGCGATCAATACCGCGCAACGCACGGATTGCAGCACGCCTTCCAATGTATCGGAATGCCACACCGTATCTGGCATCGACTTGATCATCGCATTCCACGTTCAAATTGATCATTGTATTGTAGGCGTTCAAGACCCTATTGTGGCGTTGGTTTTGGAAAAAGAGCGACGTCCGAGCCGGACTTCTGGCAGCCGTCGGGCGCGCGCAGCACCGCGTCAGATCGCCGCGCCCCTCTTGAGAAGAGGCCAAGAGCCAGGCCCGAATCGTTAGCCTTCTAGTGCTCTGCTCACGATCTGTATAATATTCAGTCTGTTCAATGCGTTTGCGTGCCGCCCCGCCTGATTGGAATGGGAGCATGCCCGATGGAATCACCCCAGAACCAGCCCTAAGTTTGTATCGGGCTTAGGCGCCTACGTGGAGTTTCTAGCATGACGACCGTCGCAAAGAAAAAGACTCGACGCATTCTTTCCGAGAACTACCTTAGCACGCGCGAAGCAGCGGCTTTGTTGAAGGTCTCTTTGTCCAACGTGCAGCGTATGGTCGAAAGTGGCGAATTGCCCGGCTGGAAGACCCAGGGGGGACATCGACGCATCCCCCTGGATGCGATCAATAAGAAGCTGCAAGATCGGGCTGCCCAGGGCGCAGTACATCGCCGCGATCTCAACGCCATGCCGGCGCTGCAATCGATCGGCTCAAGTGACGAGTATTCGATACTTGTGGTGGAGGACGATGCAGCGCTGCTGAAGCTTTACCGGGCCAAGATCTCAGGATGGAAGCTGCCCATCAAACTCATTACGGCTGAAGATGGCTACGACGCGATAATGAAGGTCAGCAAGGAGCGACCTGACTTGATGATTGTCGACGTAAAGCTGCCTAAAGTCGGCGGTGTGGAGGTTATCCGGCGGATACGCAGCGAGCGGGAATTCGACGCGATGAGTATCATCGTTGTGACCGGCCTCGATGCCGAAGCCTTGGCAAATCAGGGAGATCTTCCTAAAGACATCACCATTTTGGGCAAACCCGTTCCCTTTGCGCAACTGCTCGGTTTTGTTCAGGCCGGCGTGGCGCAAAAAGGTCGTCTGAACAGCGCTTAGCACGCCCCGTGAGCGCGTGCGATAAAGGTTACGCCAGAGTTCCTTTGCTCTATCTGGCCCCGTTATTGCTCGGAAACGAACGAAATGATCTAACCGAACAACAGCGTTCCTTGAAGGTACTATGACAGCACAGTCGGCAGTCACTCCCAATTCGCGGATACTCTTGGTCGAGGATCACGAGCATATCCGCAAGTTGGTGCGCGCATCGATCAAACCCCTGGCCGTCGAAGTCGACGAAGTACTCAACACCGGAGACGCCCTGAGGGCGCTTTCTCAAGAAGATCACGGCTATGGCGTAATAATCCTGGACGTCATGTTACCCGGGCCGATGAACGGATTCGAACTGTGCCACTTGATAAAGAAGTCTGATGAGTTCTCGGGTGCACCCCGTCCTTTCGTGCTCATGTTGACCGCCCGTGCACAGGTGTCGGATCGCCAGGCCGCCGCCGAGAGCGGTGCCGACGTATTCATGACCAAACCTTTCAGCCCACTCGAGCTGCTCAAAGTCGTTCGCAGTCAATTCAGTGCTTGAACGACCTCCTACGAAGAGGGAGCCAACATGAGACTCCATGGCGATCTAGATCCTGCGATCGCGTTCGATCCGGTTCCACCACAAACGCAAGAACTGATTGATCAGCTGAGCACGGTAACAACAGACTTTGCCGAGTTGCTAGAAGAGCGCGAGCAGGCATACCGAATGCTGGAACTCGCCCACAGGCAAACGCTACTGCGACTGACGATCGCCGCGGAGTTTCGTGACGACGACACCGGCGTACACCTGGTACGGATGGGGAAACTTTCCGGCTTGCTTGCCCGTATCATCGGCTGGCCCCAAGACAAGGCGAAGATGCTCGAGGACGCCGCGCCGATGCACGATGTCGGCAAAATCGGCATACCCGATGCCGTGCTCAAGAAAGCTGGCAGCCTGACACCGGACGAGTGGTCGATCATGCGCCAACATCCCGAGCTCGGCGCCAAGATCCTGGGCAGCAGCGGCGTTCCCGTACTAGATATGGCTGCTGAGATCGCTTACTGTCATCACGAGAAGTACGACGGTACAGGCTATCCTCGTGGCCTGGTCGGCGACGCCATTCCGCTGACGGCCAGAATCGTCTCTCTGATGGACTACTTCGACGCGCTCACCATGGATCGTGTCTACCGCAAAGCCTTCCCTGACGCCGAAGTCTTGACCATGATAGCCGAACAAAGTGGCCGTCATTTTGATCCTGATTTGACGAGGATTTTTCTGGAGCGAGCAGATGACTTCATTCGGATGCGAGACGACATCAACGCCAACGCCTCGAGCGCCGATTCGATTCATGACCGGATCTGAGGCAACCATAGAATCCTAGTGCCCGCCGTGGACGAAGCGGCTTAAGGCATCCAGCTTTGGAGAGATCTCGCGTTCAAGTCAGCAAGGTCGTGCATGGAACGTACAGACAATCGCACTTCGAATTCCAATCCGCGTTGGATAACGATCGTCTTCGGGACGTTGAGCGTCATCGCCGTTTGGATCATCGTATTTGTCGGTCTCAATGCTGATCGCGCCCGAGAGCTATCCTATGCGCGAGAGGTGCTGTCCGACTTTGCCCGGATCCTGGCCGAACATTCTGAACTAGGGCTGGATACGGCAGCCCGTTTGGCTGATGTGGCGAAGTCCGAGTTTGAAGCTGGTCGCGTTCATGTCCCAGACGGTCTGCTCAAGCGGTTCGAAGTCGGGGGTGACCACATCGTGCAACTGGCTGTCGCCGATGCGCAAGGCGCCATCGTTTATTCCAACTTTGGTCCATCGAAAGCGAATATTCGCGACCGCCCCCACTTCAAAGTCCACGTCGAGCGCAATTCAAGTCGCCCCTTCGTCAGCGTTCCAGTGCTAGGTCGAGTGTCTGGCCGCTGGACGGTACAGGTCGTGCGCAGAATGTCTGGCCCCAATGGCGAATTCCAGGGCATCGTCGTCGTCTCTATCGATCCGTTTTTTTACACGCGCCTCTACAAGGACTTGGACATTGGCTCGCAGGGGGTGGTGGGCATGATCGGCATGGATGGCGTTGTGCGCAGTCGCACTATCGCCGGGAAGGAGCAGGGCACGGGAGTCAATATGGCGGGCAGCTTGGTGGCAGAGGCCGTGCGTGCCAATCTATCAGGAACACTGATGGCAACTAGCGCGGCGGACGAGCGCAAGCGCCTCTATGCCTATCGCCGCGTCAAAGGCTATGACCTCGCAATCGTTGTTGGCAAATCCGAGCAGGACATCCTAGCGACGTTCTACATTCGACAAAAGCTCTATCTGGCACTAGCCATCGCCCTGACCCTCGCGAGCGTCATGGGCGTATCTTTGATTATCAAGAGCATTCGCCGTCAAGAGGCCTTGATGGACGGTCTCGATGAAGCTCGTCACAAGGCCGAATCCGTCAACGAGCTCAAGTCCAGGTTCGTTACGATGGTTAGCCATGAGATCAGAACACCTTTAACAGGCGTCCTGGGTTACTCCGAGCTGCTCGCCAACGCCGACCTGGCGCCAGACCTGCGCGAGTACGCCAAAATGCTGCACGCCTCGACCGAGCAGATTTCCCAGATCGTCGACGAGATTGTCGACGTCCAACGAGCCGATGAAGCCGCGCTGAGAATCCCAGTGACAGAGACGGATCCCGTACCGATCATTCGCGGCGTCACAGAAATGTACGCTCCGGCGGCAGATGTTAAGCAGCTCTGCCTGTCGGTGGACATTGACGAAACGGCAGCATCGCTCAGGGTACTGGCCGATGCGCGGAGGCTGACCCAGGTCATTGGCAATCTCGTCAATAACGCGATCAAGTTCACCTCCACGGGGGGCGTGAACATACACGCCCACACGGATGGCGGGATAGTGTGCATCGATGTTGCCGATACCGGTGTCGGTATTCCAGAGGATGCCCAGACCAAGATATTCGAACGATTTAGTCAAGGCAATGAGAACGCGCTCTCCGAAGGGGGAGGGCTCGGTTTGGGCCTAACTTACGCCAAGCTTCTGATCGAGCTGATGGGGGGCCGCCTTGAATTGCTCGCGTCGAATAGTTCAGGAACCATATTTCGGGTAACGCTTCCCCCAGCCGAGCGAATGGAGCGCAGGGCAGTTGAGCATTCCCTGCAGATGGGCGCGATTTCATGAGAGAGCCTCGCAACGTAGCGAACCTCGACGCACGGCAAAAGACCCTTGAGGTGCAACGGCCCTTTGGGGTGCGGTATACCGTTCGCCTCGCGGGCCGTATGCCAAACGGACCCTCTGTCTTCCGAACAGGCATCAGACCTCTTTTTTCAGAAAGGGCGGTCGTTCATTAGCTGGAACGCCAAGCCGTCCGTTTCCCCGCACGGTGGGGCGTCGTCATCACAGGCGCCGTGAGGGCATCCAACTCACTGGTATAGAGCGATCAGGATACTTGACGTTATCCTAGGTAAAGCTGAGCGACGAACCCGTGGTGCTGTACGGCACATCGCCGGCGAGAGCGATAGGCGCAAAGACAAACGAAAGTCCAGAAAAAGCGAGCAGCCATGAGAGACTCCCTATCATCTGTACCAGCAGAGTCAATGGTTCAGGTGGGTCAGTTTTACCTCGACGAAAGCGAGTCAAAGTCTAGATTGTCAACGCCGCAGAAATGCGAGCGCACTCGCTCATAGTTCTCCACTCCGCGCAGGCTGAGCGCTCGCCTCAATGACATGTCGAAGCAGATCGGCCTGACGACTGGGGCTGCCATGCAATTCATCGAGCACTTCATTCAGCGAGGCTGTGCTTCTCAGGCCCGCCCAGTTTGCCAACTCCTTCTGATTGGAAGTTACGTAGGCCATGAGCCAATTGGGAAATGATCTGGACTCAATGACGCCTTCGTGAAGGATACGAACATCTTCATGGCGGGGGTCCAAAGAGATTCGCGTCATGATGTTTGCTACCGACGCCTCGTCGCCTTCGATCACTTGCAGGAATCGCCCTTCCGCAAAAACCAAGACCCCGGTGATCTGATTGCGCTGGTTGGAGGATCTTGCCTCCATGAGAATTCGATAGAGCTTCGACTTTGGCATGACCTCCAAAGCCACCGATGAGTAGATAACCTGATATAGCACTACGCTCTCCTTGCCAAGAAACACGTCTCACCTCGAAGGAACCGAGGACGGCGTACCTATCATCCCTCCCCGCTTGCCCGTGCCGCCGAATCACATGCTCGATCAAGCCGCCCGGCTTGCCGACTCGATCGCCTGCGCAGCCAAGTTGACGCCGAGGTCTGCCACATTTAGCCACGACGGCTCGGGCACTTTCCACCCCGCGCCGCGAGCAAGCTCATGAATGATGAGCAGGAAGGCGTGCGCATGATTGCGAGCCATTGGGAAA
>JBIKKL010000208.1:0-7707 GCA_044360365.1 Burkholderiales bacterium
GTCTACGACGCACATCCGCAAGAACGTCACTCCACACATTGGCTCGCGCGGCTCGCAACAAGCGGGCGGACGGATACCACGGTGACACTTCTCCCTGCGATTGCCATCGCCACTCCGGCGCTGCGTTCAGCATGACCCATACCGGCGTGCCGAGCGCACCGGCGAGATGCGCATTGGTGTTCGGCACGGTGATGACCAGATCGAGCGCGCGGATTAGCGCAGCTGCGGCATCGAGGTCCGTGGCGATCTCGTCCCAGACAAGCATGCCGACTTCCCGAGCAAATGCCCGTTCGGCTTCGGTCGGATCGTGCTGCAGACATACAAAGCGAACGTCCGGCGCGCTCACGACAAACCTCAGGTCCTGGACCGACATCGAACGCAGGCTCCCACGTGTCGTTCTCGTTCCACCTCGCCAGGACAGACCGATGCAGCGCTTCCCGCCGATCGTCCCGAGCCGCTGTTTGAAATCGGCGGCGCGCTCCGGGTCGGGGCGCAAAAAACCGGCATGCGCCGGAAACTCGTCTGCCGATCGGCGCAGCCATCGCGGCAACGACCCGATCAGCGCCTTGGCGCGAATGTCGGGGTAGTCTGCGAGCCAACCCTGGTCCGCACGCCGCTCGACCCCATGGATGCACGCCCAGGGGAAGGAGCGCCGGAACAGCGGTGCCAGCCGCGGCGCGCATTCGAGTACCACGCGATTCGCGCTCGCGCGCAGATCAGGAATGCACGACGCGAACATGACCTCGTCGCCCAGCCCTTGCTCCCCCAATATCAGCAATGATCCCGTTCCGATGGGATGACCTTCCCAGTCCGGATACCCGAACACCGCGGCATCACGCCCGCCGGTACGCTGCAATCGCAGATCGTAGCCCTCCCAGCCGGGTGCGAAGCGCCCCAGGGAGAGATTCGCAATGCCGCGGTTCCATCGCAATTCAACGGCACCGGGGTGCACGGCAAGTCCCTGTTCATAGAGCCCGAGCGCCTCGTCATGGCGGCCAAGATCCTGAAGGACGAGCCCGAGATTGGCCATCGCCGCCAGATCGCGAGGTGAAAGTGCGAGCGCCTTTCTGAACTCGCGCTCCGCCTCGTCTGCCTCGCCAAACTGCTGCATCGAGATCAGGCCCAGGTTGATATGGGGCGAGGGATCCTCCGGGTCGAGTCGAATGGCCGTTCGATAGGCGACCATTGCCGAGTGCGAATCACCCGACTGATTCAGCACCAACCCGAGCTTGAAGTGCAGATCGGCCCGTTCGGGCGCGGCATCGACGGCGACCTGAAGCACGCCGAGCGCCTCGGTCAGTTCGCCGCGCTGAAATCGAACGTCAGCCAGAAGGCCCATGGCATCGATGCAAGCGGCATCTAGGGCGAGCACCACCTCGAGGCTATCCGCGGCATCGTCGAGTTGACCAAGCGCCACATATGCCTGGGCCTGCCCCAGATGTGCCGGCACTCCCAACCCGGCGTCGACCGCCTCGCGGTACGCCTCCAGCGCGGCCTGATGCGCCCCTTTTTCGAGTAGCGCGTCGCCCCGCCGCAGCATCGCTGCACTGACCTCACGCGGCGGCAAATCGGTGCACGATGATACGGACGACGAAGGCGTGCTGGACGCCGAGGCACAGCGGCGGCGGAAAAGATCCAGCAAGCCCATGGGCGCTGTGATTGCGCTAGGCGGCGCTACGCTGCGCAGCAAACAACATCGCGTCCCGATCTGCAAACCACTCCTTCGAGTACTCGCAATCGCGGTACTCGTCGAAGTAGGGCCCTCCGAGTGTGTAATGAACGAGCGACATTCCCGGGCGCGGGACGTCGTAGCCGACCAGATGGTTCCAGCAGTGCGGCAACTCACCGATCAGGCCATCGTCGCCGAGCCACTTGAACTGGTGCAGTTCGAGACCGCTCGCCCGGTTTACGTAGTCCGGCGTCAAGGCGCTGCAGCGTACGTTGTTGAAGAGCATGACGCTCGACCAGTTCTTCTTCTCGTACTTCGACTGAGGCTGATCCAGGAACTTGATGTCTTCGCGCGGCGTGTGCTGGTGCTTCACCACCATGACGGCATACCGGTCGTCGCGCAGGTCATAGAGCTTGGCGATGTCGTCGAGCACGAGCATGTCGCAGTCCGTGAAGATGGACCAGCCGCTGAAATCGGACAGATAGGGCGTGAGGAAGCGCGAGAACGAAAAGTCGGTCGACTGAAGCGGGTGACGCTCCCGGGTCATGATGCCGTCCAGTTGCGAAAGCGCGAGCGGTGATATCGATACCGGACGCGATGCCCTGACGAGGATGCTGTGCGCCAGAACATTGTAGGCCACGGTTTCCCTCGGGTCGTATCCCACGAAAACGCGGATCATTGCTTCCTCGCTGATGGCTGCAGACAGGATGATTATACTTCCCGTGCATGATCGGAGCAGTCACACGAAGAAGCGAGCAATGATCGGCCTGTTCGACCTTTCGTCCTCGCAGCTTGGCGTGCGAGACTCCTACTGCCAGCAACCCGGAAGTCCGATATGTCCGATTTCGTGCTCGTCACCGGCGCCGACGGCTTCATCGGCTCGCATCTGGTCGAACGTCTGGTACGTTCGGGACGCCGCGTGCGCGCCATGGTGCTCTACAACGCCTACGACTCGCGTGGCTGGCTCGATCATGCTGCCCCGGATGTCGACGGACAATTCGAAGTATTCGCGGGCGACGTGCGCGATGCCGGCAGCGTGCGCGCGGCGGTGCGCGACTGCTTCGCTGTCCTGAATCTTGCGGCGCTCATCGGCATCCCCTATTCGTATCAGGCGCCGGGCAGCTATCTCGAAACCAACGTCCACGGCGCACTGAACATCCTCGACGCTGCACGCGAAGCGCGCATCCACGTCGTGCAAACATCGACGAGCGAGGTCTATGGTACGGCACAACGGGTACCTATCGACGAAACGCACCCGCTAAATGCCCAGTCGCCGTACGCCGCCACGAAGATCGCCGCGGATCAGCTGGCGTTGTCGTATCACGCATCCTTCGGTTTGCCGGTCACAGTGATCCGCCCGTTCAACACCTACGGCCCGCGCCAGTCGCTGCGCGCCGTCATCCCGACGATCATCACCCAGTTGGCGAATGCCGAGCCGGTCTTGAAGCTCGGCGCCGCTCATCCGACTCGCGACCTCAATTTCGTCGACGACGTAACGCGCGCTTTCGAAGCCGCGTTGGACGCACCGAACGCCATCGGCCAAGTGATCAACGTGGGCTCGGGTTTCGAGATCAGCATCGGGGATCTCGCTCGCGTCATCGGGGAAGAAATGGGCACGAGTTTCGAACTCGCGATCGACTCGATTCGCATGCGGCCGCAGGCAAGCGAAGTCGAGCGCCTGCTGGCCTCGAACACCCGCGCAGGCAACCTCCTCGGTTGGCAGCCCGACGCGCTCGGGATCGACGGCTTGCGATCCGGATTGCGCAAGACCATCGCCTGGTTCACGCAACCGGAGAATCTCGCCCGCTACCGCAGCGGACAGTACACGGTATGACAAACGATCTCGCCCTCCGGATCCTCGCTGCATGCCGCCACGCACTCCCGCAAGCGCGGCCGCTTGCCTTGCACGAGCCGAGCCTGGGCGACGACGAGCGCCGTCTCGTCGACGAATGCATCCGCAGCGGATGGATTTCGACCGCCGGTCCCTACGTCGAGCGCTTCGAGCGTGCCATTGCGGACTACACCGGCTCGCCGCATGTCGTCGCCACGGTCAACGGCACGTCGGCGCTCCATGGCGCCCTGCTCGCCCTCGGCGTATCGCGCAGCGACGAGGTGTTGGTTCCCAGCCTCACCTTCGTGGCCACCGCCAACGCCATCGCCTACTGTGGGGCCACACCCCACTTCGTCGATGTCGACATGGACACACTCGGCGTCGATGCGCAGACCTTGGATGAACATCTGAACGTCACGGCGATCCGCACGGCCGCCGGACTCGAGAACCGTCACACAGGGCATCGCATCGCGGCCTTGATCGTCATGCATACCTTCGGCCATCCAGCCAACCTCGAAGGGCTGCTCGAAGTTGCGGTACGGTGGGGTCTCCCGCTCGTCGAAGATGCCGCGGAATCACTCGGCTCGACCTATCGCGGCCGACACACCGGCTCCCTCGGCCGTGTCGGCATACTCAGCTTCAATGGCAACAAGATCGTCACGACCGGTGGCGGCGGCGCCATCTTGACCTCGGATCCCGAACTCGGACACAGAGCACGTCATCTGTGCACGACCGCCCGAGTGCCTGCCGGCGTGCGCTTCATACACGACGAGATCGGCTACAACTACCGCCTGCCAAGCCTCAATGCAGCGCTTGGGCTTGCCCAATTCGAACGATTGCCGCAGTTGGTGCATGCAAAGCGTTCCCTCGCCGCACGGTATGCGGAGAGCTTTGCAGAATGTGCGGGCGCACGGCTGTTCAGTCCGCCAGAGGATGCCCACAGCAACTACTGGTTGAATACGCTGATTCTCGACCAAGAGCAAGCCGACCGTTTGGATGAAATCATTTCAGTTCTGAATGGTGACGGCATCGGCGTCCGTCCGGCCTGGACCCCGGTGCACGAGTTGGCGATGTACGCCGAGGCGCCGCGTGCAACCCTCGATGTAACGAACGGCCTCGCTCGACGCATCGTGAATTTGCCAAGCAGCCCAGCGCTGGCGTTAAGCCTGGAATCGAAGCAATGAACGATCGGAGCACACCCATGGACGAACTCTTGCGCGGCAACTATTCCATCGAGCAGCCCAAGCAGGCAGAGCCTGCTCGGCCCACGCTCGAAGATCAGTTCGAACTCGCCGCGCTGAAGCGCCTGGGCGGCAGCATCACGTTCGTTGCGAAGCGAAAAGTGGTCTGGAACGATGAAGCCGATGCGACTGACGAAAAAAACGGTTGAACGGCGCTGGGCACCGGGCGAACTCGCCCGACAGCTCATGCCCGACATGGCCCGGATCACCGATGCCCGCATCGGGGACGCTGCCTTGTCGAATGCAGTGGCCAATCAACCATGGCTCGGCCATGGCGCAAGCATCGCGAACCTACGGGGATCGACGTTCGGCAAGTCGAAGCGCGCGGTGATCGTCGCCGCCGGGCCGAGTCTGCATCGCACGCGCTCGCTCGAACGGCTCGCGCAATCCGGATTCGACGGCGTCGTCGTGACGACCGATAGCGGTGTGCTGCGATGCTTGAGACATGGGATCGTCCCCGATCTCGTGGTCACCGTGGACCCCCATGATCCAAGCATCGTGCGCTGGTTCGGCGATCCGTCGCTCGAACGCACCGATCCTGACGACGACTATTTTCGTCGCCAGGACATGGACGACCTCTTCCGGGACGAACTTCGGACCAATCGCGAGATGCTGGAACTCATGGCCGAATACGGGCCGAAACTGCGCATCGCCATGTCGACCTCGGCTGGTCCGCGGGTCGTCCAGCGGGCCATCGAGTGCGGAATGGGCATCTACTGGTTCAATCCGATGTTCGACGATCCGGATACGCCCGACAGCCGCAGCCGCAAGCTCATGGCTGCCAACAAGCTGCCCTGCATCAACTGCGGCGGCAACGTGGGTAGCGCATGCTGGATGATCGCCGACGCCGTACTCGGCGTGGATCACATCGGCTTGCTGGGCATCGATTTCTCGTACTACGACGGCACGCCGTACTACAACACGCAGTACTACCACGAGGCGCTCGATCTCGTCGGCGAAGACAACATCGATGCCCTGTTCGTACGAATGTTCAATCCGCACGTCGGCAGCTGGTTCTATACCGATCCGGCCTACCTCTGGTTTCGAGAGGTCTTCCTGGAGATGCTGAAGGACGCAAGCAGCACGACCTGGAACTGCACCGAAGGCGGCATACTCTTCGGCGACGATGTCCGCTGCACCTCGATCGAAGCGTTCGTCCGCACAACGGCCGGCTGAGCCGTACTTATCCCGGAGGAATCATGGCCAAGATCTTGTTCATCAACCCCGTCGTACGCGAGGAAGACCAGCCGCGCCACGTGCCGTATGGGATCGCCCTGCTCGCTGCGATCGCGATGCGCTCCGGTCACAAGGTGCAGGTCTACGACGAGAACGCGTGGCGGCGCGGCATGGACACCATCGAGCGCGTGCTGCGCGCCGACCGCTGGGACGTCGTCGCACTCGGCGGCATTACCACGGCTTACGCCTCGATCAAGAGCATCGTCGCGACGGCGCGCCGATGCTGCCCCGGTGCGGTGATCGTATTGGGCGGCGGGGTTCTGACTTCGATCCCGCAGGAGATGATGGAACTGCTGCCGGAGGTCGACGTCGGAGTCATCGGAGAAGCCTTCGCGACATTCCCCGAGATTCTCCAACTGGTGGACAAGGGCTCGCGCGACTGGTCACGCGTCCCGGGCACGATCTCGCGCGGCCCCGAAGGCATTCCGCTCTACGGCGATCAACGCACGCTGCTGCGAGACCTCGACAGTCTGCCCTATCCGGCATGGGAACTGTTCCCGCTGGAGGAGGTGTACTTCAGGAACAGCGAGATGCTGTTCTCGGTGGAGGGCATGCTGAGCACCCGCAGGCTCGACTTCAACATGAGCTACGGCTGTTCGCTCGTCTGCCGCTTCTGCTACCACCTCGGCATCGCCGGCGACATGCGTTACGAAAGTAACGCCGACGGCAGTACCCGGGTCGCCTTCGACGAACCCGGCAACTACACGCGCGACATCCGCTACCACAGTCCCGAATACATCATCGAGATGGCGCTGTATGCGCGGAAACGCTTCGACACCGACTATGTAGCATTCCTCGACGAGAACCTGATGACGATGGATGCTGCCTCCAAGCGCACCTGGCTGCGCAGCATCTGCGATCTGTGGGTGAAGGCAGGGCTGCAGCCGACGTGCGCGCGCGATGGCGTGCCGCACGATCATACCTGCCGCGGCGTACACTGGGACGGAACCAGCCATGCCACGCTCGTCACGCAAGACGTGCTCGGCATCATGAAGCGCGCAGGCTGTGCCTCCCTCGTCTACGGCTACGAATCGTTCTCGCCCCAGATTCTCAAGCGCATGGGCAAGGGCACGACGCCCGCGCACAACATCCGCAGCTTCTTCTGGACGCTCGAATCGGGGATCCGCCCGGTACCGAACCAGATCATCGGCTTCCCCAGCGAAGACTTCGAGTCGATCTACGCCAACCTGGCGGCCTGGAAGCGGCTGGGCATCGTGGTGAAACCGTTCTTCGCGACTGCGTATCCGGGTTCCGAGTGGTTCACCGTCTACCGGGACCGAATCCTCGCGCAATACGACGGCAGTCTCGATGCCTACCTGCTCGATCTGGGGGATGCAACGCGCGTCACCGGCGTGATCTCGCACAACTTCAATGCCGTCGAGCTGCTGGGCCTGCGTGAATTGATGGTGCACGACGACGAGCGACGCATCCGCGAGTTCGAAGGCATCTGGCGCCGCAATCATGGCATCGCCGAAGGCGCGCCTTCTACCCTTTACGACGAACGATGGGATTCCCAGCGGCTTGCACGTGCGGCACGACTGGCCTCAGCGGCCTGAGCGCAGAGCGTCGGGCAGGCAACGATGCACATCGGGGCGGCGTTTCCGAATGCGCTCGTCACCAGCCGTTGGCTCGGGACAAATCCTCGCGGCGCCCCACGTCGATCCAGTCTTCCTCGATGCGATACACCGATACGCGGCGCCCCTCACGCACAAGCGCTTCGAACAATTCGG
>JBIKKL010000390.1:0-5023 GCA_044360365.1 Burkholderiales bacterium
ACGCAGCAGCAATCGGAGCGGCCCGCGCGGGTGTCATCGAGACGACGTTTCGCGAGGAGTGTGAAACCGACCTCTTCGGTGAGCAGGTCGTGCTTTGCGGCGGCTTGTCGGCGCTCATTCAGAGCGGATTCGATACGCTGGTCGAGGCGGGCTATGCGCCCGAAATGGCATACTTCGAATGTCTGCATGAAGTGAAGCTCATCGTCGATCTCATCTATGAAGGCGGTATCGCCAACATGCGCTATTCGGTCTCGAATACCGCCGAATACGGCGATTTCACGCGCGGCCCGCGTATCGTCACCGATGCCACGCGCGAAGAGATGCGCCGCATCCTGAAAGAGATCCAAAGCGGCCAGTTCGCGAAGGAGTTCATCCTCGAGAACAAGGCCGGTGCTGCGACCCTCAAGGCAATGCGTCGTTTGGCCGCCGAGCAGGAAGTGGAAAAGGTCGGTGCCAAGCTGCGCGACATGATGCCTTGGATCAAGCAAAACCGTTTGGTCGACAAGTCCCGCAACTGATGACGCATCGCGGCCGCATGTTTTGCGTGTTCGGCAGGTCGGTGAAGGGCGCGAATGCCTGCGGCCAGTGAGCTTTATCCGCATCCGCTGATCGCCCGTGAAGGCTGGCCCTTCATCGCGATTGCGTTCGGCGCCGCCTTAGCGGTTGCCTGGTTTGCGGGCTGGGCGTGGTCCAGCCCGCTGTGGGTGATCGCGGTATTCGTGCTGCAGTTCTTCCGTGACCCGGCACGCTCGCCTCCTCCTGGCGATCATCTCGTCATCGCACCCGCGGACGGACGCATCGTTTCCGTCGAGCGCGTCCGGGATCCCTACCTCAAGCGCGACGCGCTTCGGGTGTCGGTGTTCATGAACGTGTTCAACGTCCATTCGAATCGCAGTCCGGTGTCCGGCACGGTTCGTGAAGTTTGGTATTCGGCAGGCTCATTCCTGAATGCTGCACTGGACAAGGCGTCGCTCGACAATGAGCGCAACGCCGTTTGGATCCACACCGAAAGCGGCGCCGACGTCACCTGCGTTCAGATCGCAGGTCTCATCGCGCGACGAATCCTGTGCTACGTGCGCTCCGGCGATCGCTTGCTACCCGGGCAACGCTTCGGCTTCATCCGGTTTGGCTCGCGTGTCGATGTCTACCTGCCGCCCGACGCCAGGCCTCGCGTCAGCGTAGGGGATAAGGTTGCCGGCGGGGCGTCGGTGCTGGCCGAATTGAATCGCTGATCGACGCACGCCGCATGGCTATGCGCTCCATCTTCCTTGCCGCATAATTCCGCGGGTCCAGGCTTTCGCGTGCCTGGCCCGACCTAGCGATCCGAGTTCATGGACCCAATGCCTTCGCGTTCTCGCGTTCCGTTCCGGTATAAGTTGCGCCGGCGCGGCATTTATTGGTTGCCGAATCTCATCACGTCGGGGGCGCTGTTCGCCGGCTTCTACGCGATCGTGCAAGCCATGAATGGGCGTTTCGAACTGGCGGCGATGGCGATATTCGTCGCGATGGTGCTCGACGGCATGGATGGACGCGTCGCCCGCTGGACGCATACCGAGAGCGAGTTCGGGGTTGAATACGACAGTCTGTCCGACATGGTGTCATTCGGTGCCGCGCCGGCGCTGATTGCGTATGTCTGGGCGCTCCAAGGCATGGGTCGGCTCGGTTGGGTGGCGGCCTTCGTCTACTGTCTGGGCGCGGCGTTGCGGCTTGCTCGGTTCAACACTCAGGTGGAGGTGGCGGACAAGCGCTTTTTTCAGGGGATGCCCAGTCCGGCAGCCGCATGTCTCGTCGCGGGGCTCGTATGGGCCATGAACGAATACCAGATTCAAGGCCGGGACATCCGGTGGCTCGCGTGGGGCATCACCTTGTTCGCGGGCCTCACGATGGTCAGTAATGTGCCGTTTTACAGCGGCAAGGATATCAACCTTCGCAAAAGCGTGCCGTTTTGGGTCGTGGTCGTCATCGCCCTCACCATCGGCATCGTGGTTTCCTTCGCCAGTACGCTGCCGGAACTGCTGTTCGGGCTCTCGGTCGCTTACGCAATCTCGGGTTATGTCATCGGATGCATGCAGTGGATCCAGCGTCGGCGGGCTCGACCGGCCGAACCGCCGTCGACTGGCCCGGGTTAGCCGGGTCCACCGCCGCGCGCGATCGTCGCTGCATAGGAATTCGAATGGGTTTCGGCACGTTTGCCGGACAGAAAAGGCTGGAAGTTAGGATATTGCATGGCTGACGAGCCGACGACACGAGTCACTGCAGCGGACCTGCGGCAGATTCGGCGTCCCATGGCGCAGAAGCGGCCCTGTCTCATCCAGTACACCGGTGAAGCTCTGGGTCGTCGGTTTCTCTTCAATGCGGGCAAAACGACGCTGGGCCGTGATCCGAAAAGCGACGTTGTCGTGCTGGACGACAGCATTTCGCGTTCGCATGTGACGTGTCATCTCGTCGACGAATCGATCGAACTGGAAGATCTCAATAGCCGCAACGGCACGTTCGTCAACGACCAGCGCATCGACAAGCCTACCCGCCTGCAGAACGGAGATATCGTCCGGCTGGGCGCCGTACTGTTCAAGTACTTTGCCTACGACAACATCGAGAACGCGTTCCACGATCAGATCTATCGTCTTGCCACGATCGATGTGGCCACGGAGACTTTCAACAAGAACTATCTCGTGCAGACTCTCGAGGCCGAGTTTGCGCTTGCCCGTGCCTACGTTCGGCCGCTTTCGGTCATCTACTACGATCTTGATCATTTCAAGAAGGTCAACGACGATTACGGTCACGCATGCGGCGACCATGTGCTGCGCGAGACGTGCCGGCTCGCAAAATCCTGCGTGCGCAAGGATGACATCGTCGGTCGCCTGGGCGGAGAGGAGTTCGTGATCCTGCTGCCGAATGCCGATGCTGCCGCAGGGCGCGAACTCGCCGAACGCATACGCGGCACCGTCGAGGAACAACGTTTCGATTTCAACGGCAGACAGCTGCGGCAGACAGTGTCGATGGGCGTGGCTCAGATGAAGCCCGCGATGGAACACTATCTTGAATTACTGAACGAAGCGGACCGACGTCTCTATGAGTCGAAGCGGGCCGGACGCAATCGCGTGACAGGCTAGTGTCCTGCGTCGGAGATTCGTGCCATAAAAGTGCCGAGAATCGGCGCCATGCTCTGGCGGAAATCCTCGCCAGGTGTCCAACTTGAGGGGCGGTTTCCTTCGCGTCTGGCGCCGATTTCGACACTTTTCCCACGC
The DNA here is from genome assembly GCA_044360365.1 of Burkholderiales bacterium. Classification (GTDB taxonomy): domain Bacteria; phylum Pseudomonadota; class Gammaproteobacteria; order Burkholderiales; family WYBJ01; genus WYBJ01. The sequence goes on from JBIKKL010000390.1 coordinate 3,249, forward strand.
ATGGGATCGATGGTAGCGACCCGCACTTCTATTACGAATCTCCGACACAGGACACTAGAAGGACGATGCAGTGCAACCCGGAACGGCAATCGTCGGCGCGCATGCGGCCGCGCACGAGGCCGGCATGTCCCAGACTGGGGCGCTCAGGAGCCGTGGCACTTACCAAATCATGCATGTGGACGAGTGATTCGACATGGGGCGTTGGCTCATCTTTGCAGGAATATTGCTGATCATTCTGGGCATCGCCTGGCCCTGGCTATTGAAGTCCGGGTTGGGCAGATTGCCTGGTGACATCCACATCGAGCGCGACGGATTCGACTTTCATTTCTCCCTGATGACCAGCCTCATTGTGTCGATCGTGATCAGTGTGCTGATCTGGATCTTCCGGCGCTGACGTTGCTGGTACGGCGCCGCCGATCGCTTCCTACCCCGCCCGGCTGGCCGGCCTTTGGGCGCGAATGAACGCGCCAGCGGCCGTGATGAAGACGAGCGACAGCGCAAGCTCGGCAGCCGCCAGGTGCCCGGATAGACCGGCTTCCGCGTAGGCCCGAAAGCAACCTTCGATGAAGTAGACGACCATCAGCATGGACGACCACCGATAGGTGTACACGCGGCCGTGCAGGATGCCGAATAGCGGCGCCAGCAATGGCAAGACCTTCAGTACCATCCATGAGCCTCCGGGGCGCAGAGGTGCGAGCCAGAGTTCCCACGCAACGCACAGGCCGATGAGTGCGGTGAGGCTGCCTACGCAGAGAACGTAGGCGGCGCGGGTGAGGAGAGGATTCACGATGCCTCGCGCCCCAAAAGCGTGTCGAACGCCGCGGTCAGGTCGTCTACCGTAGTGACCGATCGAACGAAGGCGAGCCGCTGCGTATGAATTTCATTACCGACACGGACATCCACACCGTCGCAATCGAGAGCGATGGCACGCACGTTGGAAGGAAGTCTCGAATCGGACGCGCCTGCACGCAACAGGTCTTGTGAACGCCTGTCGTTCAAGAAAGCGAGCTGCGCCTGCTCGATCGACGCACCGATGCCGGCATCACTGATGAAAGACGCGGGTTCGATCCAATGGATCTTGCCGAAGCCGCCGATATAGCGGATGGCCGTAGGCTGGATGCGATGGAAGTCGAAGTCGAGCGCCAGCAGATCGTTTGCATCGGGGAAGCGCCTGACGTAGCGCTCCTTCAACTCGGGCTGTGCATCGATTCGATCGCACATGCCGGCTACTGTGAGTCGGGCTGCCGCTTGCACGTCGCTGCTGGACTCGTGAACCAAGAGGCTGACGCGCGTATCCGCCTCGATGTTCTTCGTGTGTTCGGCGAGTCGACTGATGAGAAGTACGACGCTGCCGTCGAAATCGCTCATGAAGGGAGCGGCTGTGACAAACGGATAACCTTGCAGGCGTCGCGAGAGCGTCGCCAGCGCGCCCGAACGGCAGCTTCGCAGGAGACGCCTCGCTTCGACGGCGTGACTCACGCGAATACGCCTCGCGCGGCAGGTTGAGGGGTAAAGCGATCACGACGATATCGGCTCATGCGCGAAGCTTTTGTGCGCAATCGGCCAGACGCTGACCCAGGGCGATGCACAGGGTCTGCTCATCGTCGGATATCGTTCGATCGTTGCTGGGTCCCCCGTAGTGGCTGGCGCCGTAAGGCGTGCCGCCAGTCGTCGTGGTCGACAGGGCGCTCAAGGTGTAGGGGAGGCCGAGGATCAACATGCCGTGGTGGAGCAACGGCGTCAACATGGAGAGCAATGTAGACTCTTGTCCGCCA
>JBIKKL010000210.1:0-7669 GCA_044360365.1 Burkholderiales bacterium
GCCGGGGACGACAAGTACGGCGATTTCGCTGCGAACAGGGAGCTTGTACACCAGGGCCTCAGGCGAATGTTCCTGCACGCGGCGACGCTCGCGTTCGATCACCCCATCACCGGAAAGAGCCTACGCTTCGATGCGCCGCTACCCGAAGAGCTGGCAGGATTTCTCGATCGGTTGAGTGCCACAGCGTCTGCTGCCGTGTCAAACGTCAAAGCTTAGAAAAATGTCGCCTCGATTTCAGCTTCTGGTATTCGATTGGGATGGCACGCTGGTCGATTCGGCGCAAGCCATCGTCGAGTCGTTGCAGGGCGCTTGCATCGATCTCGGGTTCGAGCCGCCCACTGACGATCGGGCACGTCACATCATCGGGTTGGGTTTGATCGATGCGTTGCGCAGTTCGATTCCGCACGTCCCAGAGTCCGAGTATCGACGAATCGTCGAGTGTTATCGGGTCCGTTTCCTCGCGCAGGATGCGAATCTGCAGCTGTTTCCGGGCGTTCGTGCAGGGCTTGAAGTCTTGCTGAGCCGAGGTTACATGCTCGGGATCGCCACGGGCAAGAGTCGTCGTGGCCTCGAACGAGCACTCGATAGTGCGGGGATTCGCAGCTGCTTCGTGGCGTCCCGGTGTGCCGACGAAGGATTTTCGAAGCCTCACCCCGGCATGCTGGAGGCCGTCATGTCGGAGCTTGCGGTGACGCCGGAGCAAACGCTGATGATCGGCGATACGACGCACGATCTCCAGATGGCCGACAACGCCGGCGTGCGTGCCGTGGCAGTTTCGTATGGCGCGCATCCGAAGCCCCAGCTCGTTGCGGCGCGCCCCTATGGCTGCGTCGATTCGCCGGCGGAACTGTTCGATTGGCTCGCGGACAACGCCTGAACACCGATTCCAGGGCGAGACGCAGGGTATACTTCCCGTCCATCATTTTGTAACGACGGTCCGGTACGTCCGGGCCGCTAAACCATGGCACAGGATTCGATGAGCCGCGATGCCGACAACGCATCGGGCTGGGAGCGCGCGGTACTTGAGAAGGTCGCACTATCCGCTGTGCACGAGCAGCGCCGCACGCGTCGCTGGGGCATATTCTTCAAGCTGCTGGGGTTCATCTATTTGTTTGCGCTGTTGTTCGTGGCGCTTGGATGGATGGGCAAGCGCGACGTGACGACGTCCAAGAAACACACGGCGCTTGTCGAAGTCCGTGGGGTGATTGCGCCTGAACAGCCGGGTTCAGCAGATAGTGTCATGGCAGGACTGCGGGCAGCCTTCGAGGACAGCAATACGCAGGGCGTGATCGTTCGCATTAACAGTCCCGGCGGCAGTCCGGTGCAGGCCGGGCAGATCTACGACGAGATGCGGCGCCTGCGTGCGAAATATCCAAACACGCCGCTGTATGCCGTGGTCGACGACATTTGTGCCTCCGGCGGCTATTACGTCGCCGCCGCGGCGGCCAAGGTGTTCGTCAACGAGTCCAGTATCGTCGGCTCGATCGGCGTTTTGATGGACGGTTTCGGCTTTCAGGGCGTTCTGGACAAGCTAGGCGTCGAGCGGCGCCTCATGACCGCCGGCGATAACAAGGGCTTTATGGATCCGTTTTCGCCAATGAATCCGGAACAGAAGCAGCATGCCCAGGCCATGCTGGACGCCATTCACGGTCAGTTCATCAAGATCGTGCGCGAAGGGCGGGGCGAGCGTCTGAAGGAGAAGGAGAACCCGGACCTCTTCAGCGGGCTCGTCTGGACAGGATCGAAGAGTATCGAACTCGGGTTGGCCGACGAACTGGGCAGTGTCGACTATGTCGCACGCGAAATCATCAAGGCCGAGGATCTCGTCGACTATACGCCGCGCGAGAACATCGCAGAGCGCGTGGCGAAGCGGTTTGGCGCCACGCTGGCCGAGGCTCTGGTCAAGGCCGGCGTGTTTTCGAGCACATCGCTGAACATTCGCTGAGTCGGAGGGCGTGCGAGGATGCGCGGATTTCGACTTGCATTCGTTATGGTACGGTCCCTCGCCCCAGAAGAAAGACGGCGGGGCGCCGGTTCAGATCAGGCATCGAAGTACGCCAGTGCCGTATCGCGGCGGTGCGTACGAACTGCGTCGGCAGCGTGAGGTCGACTGCGACGCAAAGCAGGGTGTCGGGAGCACACGCCTGCGTCAAGGCCGCGAGCATCTGATTGTTTCGGTACGGCGTCTCGATAAAGATCTGCGTTTCGTTGCTGGTGTGGGCCTGCCTCTCGATCGACGTGAGTGCGACCGATCGAGCCGCACCCTCGACAGGCAGGTAGCCTCGAAAGGCGAACTGCTGACCGTTCAGTCCCGAGGCCATCAGTGCCAACAGGATCGACGAGGGTCCCACGAGGGGAACGACATCGATCTGCTTTTCGTGCGCGAGTCGCGCCAGCCTTGCTCCAGGATCGGCCACCCCCGGGCAACCCGCGTCCGACAGGACGCCGGCGTCCTGCCCCGCGATGAGAGGGGCCAGGAGCGCTGGAAGATCGGCGTCGACCGTGTGCTCGTCCAGAACGTAGAACTTGATTGCTCGCGCGCTCAGGCGAATCCCGCACTGCTGCAGAAATCTGCGCGCCTGTTTGGGCGATTCGACAATCAGGTGGTCGAGACGCTGCAATACGTCGAGCGTCTGGGCCGGGATCGTTTCGAGCGGCGCGCCGGGGCCGAGGGTACTCGGTATGATGAACAGCTTGCCGGAGTGAGGATCGGATTGCATGGGGAGGAGCCGTTGTGGGGCGACCACTAGACGACGTGGAAGTCCTCGGCAGCCAGGAGACTCACCAATGCAATCAACGGCAGCCCGACGAGCGCGCTCGGATCGTTGCTGGTGACGCGCTCCATCAATGCGATGCCAAGGCGCTCGATTTTCGCGCTCGCTGCGCAGTCGTAGGGTTCGTCCTTGGTCAGGTACGTTTCGATCACCGAACGAGAGAGCACACGGAATTGAACGTCGGTCGGCACATTGGCGTGCGATGCCCGCCCCGTACGCGCATTCAGCAGACAGACCGCGGTATGAAACATGACCCGACGACCACTCATGCGTTGGAGCTGTTCGACGGCAGTGGCGTGGTCTCCGGGTTTTCCAACGATTGTCCCGTCGTCCATGCAGGCGACCTGATCGGAGCCGATGACGAGCGCTTCGTGGTGTCGGGACGCCACGGCGTGGGCCTTCTCGTGGGCGAGGCGCGCAGCCAGGGCTTCCGGCGCCTCGCCGGGATGCGGGTGTTCGTCGATGTCGGCCGGATCGGCGTGGTGCTCGATGCCGATCTGCTCCAAGAGCATCCGTCGATAGCGCGAACGGGAGGCCAGAACGATGCGCGGTTCGTTGGAAAACATCATGATTTTTGACACGAAATCGGGAAGATACTATCATCCCGCCCCTATGTCCGGACAGGTGCCCATCGACGCATTGGTGTTTGCTCGAGAAGGGGATCGTCTCGAAGGCGAACTCCCTGTGGTCAGCATGTCCCGATTGCAGGATGTCGTCGTGCAAGCGGCGGATACGATCCGGTATCGCGTGGAAGGGATGATCGATTCCAAGCGCAGACCGGTGATCGATGTATCGGTCGAGGGCCGGTTGCAGTTGCTGTGTCAGCGTTGTTTGGAGCCGATCGCTTTTCCGTTGCAGCGAACATCGAGATTCGTGCTGGTAAGCGGCGAAGGGGAATTGCCCGACGTCGCCGACGAAGATCCTGAAACGGAGTCGATACCGGTCGGCGAGTTTGACGACATCGAGGATGTCGTCGAGCAGGAAGTATTGTTGGGATTGCCGATCGCACCTATGCACGCGGATGACGGTGCGTGCGGCAGCGAACGACGAGACGCCGGAAACGATCGTCCGTCGCCATTCGCGGTACTTGAGAAACTGAAGCACAAGACGTAAGCGCAGCGGCTGCGGCGCGGGAATCATCCAAGTCAGAAGGAGCAGGTCATCATGGCAGTGCAGCAAAACAAGAAGTCCCCATCGAAGCGCGGCATGCATCGTTCGCACGACGCCTTGACGCTCCCGGGCCTTGCCGTGGAGCCGACCACCGGAGAAGTCCATCTCCGTCATCACATCAGCCCGACGGGTTACTACCGCGGTCGGAAGGTTCTCAAGTCCAAGGGCGACTAATCGATCCCGGAGCAATCGGTCGGGACATTCAATGGATGTAACGGTCGCCGTCGATTGTATGGGGGGAGATCACGGGCCACACGTCACGGTGCCCGCTGCGCTCGCTGCCCTTGCCGCCCGCCCGCATGCAAATATCATCCTGGTGGGTTTGACTGACGCCATCGAATCCGAGCTCAAGGCGTGCGGGGCTGCGGCTGGCCCTCGTTTGCGAATTCATCATGCATCCGAGGTCGTGGGTATGGATGAGGCCGTGGCTTCCGCCCTGCGAGGCAAGCGTGATTCATCCATGCGTATTGCCATCAATCTGGTCAAGAGCGGCGAGGCGCAAGCTTGCATCAGTGCCGGCAATACTGGCGCCCTGATGGCCATTTCCCGCTTCGTGCTCAAGATGCTTCCGGGTATCGAACGCCCACCCATTGCATCGGTCCTGCCGACGATCAAGGGTCATGTCACGGTGCTCGACCTCGGTGCGAACGTGGATTGCTCGCCGCACGATCTGCTTCAGTTCGGCCTCATGGGAGCCACTTTGGTGTCGGCGATAGAGCATCGCGAGCGCCCGAGCGTCGGTTTGCTGAACATCGGCGAAGAGGACATCAAGGGCAACGATCTGGTCAAGCGAGCCGGCGAACTGCTGCGCGAGAGCGGACTCAACTTCTACGGCAACGTCGAGGGCGACGACATCTACAAGGGAGCGACGGACGTCGTCGTGTGCGACGGGTTTGTCGGCAATGTGGCACTGAAGACGTCCGAGGGATTGGCGCAGATGCTCGCGTCGTTCCTGCGTGAGGAATTCGGTCGCAACGTACTCACGAAGGTTGCGGCGCTGATTGCGTCTCCGGTGCTGAAGTCCTTCAAACGCCGAGTCGATCACCGGCGATACAATGGGGCGAGCCTGCTCGGTCTGCGCGGGGTCGTCATCAAGAGTCATGGGTCTGCAGATGCGGTTGCGTTCGAGCACGCCTTGTACCGCGCGATCGAAACGGTGCAAAGCGGCGTGCTGCGCCGGATTTCAGAGCGAGTCGCACTCGCCGAGCAGGGGGTTGCTTGAGCTATACGCGCATCGTCGGCACGGGCAGCTACCTGCCCGAGCATGTTGTCACCAATGAAGAGCTTTCGCAGCGGGTCGATACCTCCGACGAGTGGATCCATAGCCGCACCGGTATCCGCCAGCGTCACATGGCGGCCGAGGGCGAACTGACAAGCGATCTCGCGCTGAAGGCGAGCGAGCGTGCTTTGCAGGCCGCAGGCATTGCCGCCGCGGATATCGATCTCATCGTCCTCGCCACCACGACGCCGGACATGATTTTTCCCAGCACTGCGTGCATCCTGCAATCGAAACTCGGCGCGGGTCACGGGGCTGCCTTCGATGTCCAGGCCGTATGCAGCGGATTCGTGTACGCGCTCGCGACGGCGGATGCCCTTCTACGGACAGGTACATACCGACGTGCACTCGTGGTGGGTGCGGAAATCTATTCGCGCATCCTGAACTGGGAAGACCGCACCACTTGCGTGCTCTTCGGTGACGGCGCAGGCGCCGTCGTGCTGGAAAAGAGCGACGAACCGGGGATCATCGGAACCCACCTGCACGCAGACGGCAGTCTCCACAACATCTTGTCTGTACCGGGCGCAATTCGCAACGGGAAGGTCTGCGGCTCGCCGTACTTGGAAATGGATGGCAATTCGGTCTTCAGACTGGCGGTCAAGGTGCTCGGGGAACTCGTGGACGAGGCGCTCACGCAGCATGGCGTGCGGCGCGAAGAACTCGATTGGCTGATCCCGCATCAGGCGAACATCCGCATCATTCAGGCAACGGCCAAGCGGTTGGGAATGGGCATGGAGAAGGTCGTCGTGACCGTGGACAAGCACGCGAATACGTCGGCGGCTTCGATACCGCTCGCGCTGGATCTGGCCGTACGCGATGGAAGAATCCGGCGCGGACACACGGTCCTCATGCAGGGCGTGGGCGGCGGGTTCACGTGGGGCGCGGTGCTCGCGCGATTCTAAAAATCTGGGGCGGGTCAGTTCAGCTATGGCATATGCGTTCGTTTTCCCTGGTCAGGGGTCGCAATCGGTCGGGATGATGAAGGGCTTCGACGGCAGCGCAGCGGTGAAGGCGACTTTCGCCGAAGCCAGCGAAGTGCTCGGGCAGGATATGTGGGAACTCGCGCAATCGGGGCCAGCGGAATCGCAGAGCCTCACCGTCAACACGCAGCCGCTCATGCTGACTGCGGGCGTCGCGGTGTATCGCGCCTGGATCGAGGCCGGTGGGAGTGCGCCTGCGCTGGTTGCGGGCCATAGCCTCGGCGAGTATTCGGCCTGGGTGGCGGCCGGGGCAATCCGGTTTCATGACGCGCTGCCTCTCGTGCGACTACGTGCCCAGGCGATGCAGGAAGCTGTGCCTGTGGGGCAGGGGGCGATGGCCGCCGTTCTCGGCTTGGATGACGATGCGGTGCGTGCCGCGTGTGCTGAAGCCGCCCAGGGCGAGGTGGTCGAAGCGGTCAACTTCAATGCGCCGAATCAGGTCGTCATTGCGGGCAGCAAGGCGGCTGTCGAGCGAGCGGCCGCTGCGGCGAAGGCGCGGGGCGCGAAGCGCGCGATGATGCTGCCGGTCAGCGCGCCGTTTCATTCTTCGCTTCTGGCGCCTGCTGCGAAGCGACTCGGCGAGTATCTTGCGGATATTGCCATTTCGGTGCCGACGATGCCTGTTGTGAACAACGTCGATGTCGCGGTCGTGAATGATGCGTCCGCGATTCGTGATGCATTGGCGCGCCAGGCATGCAACCCGGTGCGATGGGTCGAGGTGATTCGCTACATGGCAAACGCCGGTGTCACCAAAGTCGCGGAGTGCGGTCCGGGCAAGGTGCTGGCTGGGATGACGAAGCGCATCGAAGAAACGATTGAATCGCTGTCGATCACGGATGCGAGTTCGCTCAACGCAACGCTGGAGGCATTGCGCAATGGCTGATGCGCCCCGTGAACTCGAAGGCAAGTGCGCACTTGTGACGGGCGCCAGCCGTGGGATCGGACGCGCCATTGCGCTCGAACTTGGACGCATGGGGGCGAAGGTCGCCGGTACGGCGACGACGGTCGAAGGTGCGGCGGCGATCGATGCCTATATGAAGGAGATCGGGATTGCGGGCCGCGGGATGGTCATGAACGTGACCGACGTCCAGCAAATAGAGCAAGCAGTCGCCTCGATCCAAGCCGAATTGGGCGAGATAGCGATTCTCGTCAACAATGCCGGCATCACGAAAGACAATCTTCTGATGCGGATGCGCGAAGAGGAGTGGGATGTCGTTCTCGATACCGACCTCAAGTCGGCCTATCGGCTCTCCAAGATCGTGCTCAGGCCCATGATGAAGGCGAGGTTCGGGCGGATCGTCAATGTTTCGTCTGTCGTCGGATCGATGGGAAACGCCGGGCAGGTGAACTATTGTGCGGCAAAAGCGGGCTTGACCGGATTTACGAAAGCCCTTGCCCGCGAAGTTGGCAGCCGTGGCATTACGGTGAATTGTGTTGCACCTGGGTTCATCGATACCGACATGACGCGA
>JBIKKL010000211.1:0-7665 GCA_044360365.1 Burkholderiales bacterium
ATCTTCGGCAGGTCACGAAGATGGATCACCTCGGGGCTGCGCTTCTGCAGCGGGCGTTCGGCGGCCTGACGGAATCGATTCATGCCCGACCCGAGCACGAGCCATTGTTCAGGCGCCTGGCGCTCGCCGAGACGACCGCCGAAGTGAAGCCTCCGCGCTCCGCCTTGCGCATCCTGGTTGCGCCGGGCGTACAGGTGCTGCGCGCGTTGGATCACGGCCGAGACTTCGTGGAGTTGGTCGGCCACGTGTCGCTCGAGTTCGCACGCATGATTAGACATCCCGCCCGCGCGCCGTGGCGCGAGATCTCCGCGAACATCTACCGCACGGGGACTCAGGCGCTCGGCATCACCGCGCTGGTCGGTTTTCTCATCGGTGTGGTGCTGAGCTACCTCTCGTCGACGCAGCTGAAGCTGTTCGGGGCCGATCTGTTCATCGTGAACATCCTGGGTGTGAGCATCATCCGCGAGCTTGGCCCGGTACTGGCGGCCATACTCGTGGCCGGCCGATCGGGCTCTTCGATGACCGCCCAGATCGGCGTGATGCGCGTGACGCAGGAACTGGATGCAATGTCGGTCATGGGCATTCCCCACATGTCTAGACTGGTACTGCCGCGCGTAATTGCGCTGGCCTTGGGGCTGCCTTTGCTGGTGTTGTGGACCAACGCCGTGGCCCTGTTGGGCGGCATGGTCGCCGCCTATGCCGAACTGAGGCTCAGCATTCTCTATTTCATCGACAAGCTGCCTCAGGCGGTGCCCGTCGCCAACCTCTACATAGGCGTGGGCAAGGGCATGGTTTTCGGGGTGCTCATCGCTTTGCTCGCCTGTCACTACGGCATGCGCATCCGTCCGAACACCGAGAGCCTGGGCGAAGGCACCACGAATTCGGTGGTGACCGCGATTACCATCGTCATCCTCGTCGATGCGATATTCGCCGTGCTGTTCCGCGACGTCGGCATGGGTTTCTGAGCGATCATGACCAGTCCATCGAATCCCGTCTCGTCCGACCAGCAGGTCGAATCTCTGCTGGAGGTGCGAGGCCTTTGGACGAAGTTCGGCCAGACGGTCGTTCACCGTGGCATCGATCTCGACGTGCGCCGCGGCGAGATTCTCGGGTTGGTCGGCGGATCGGGCAGCGGCAAGACCACGCTGCTGCGTCAGATGCTGGGTCTCGAGCGCCCTTGGCGCGGGTCCATCTGCGCCTTTGGCGTCGACATCAACGGCTGCGACCGCGGTACCCTGGCGGGCGTGCGCAACCGTTGGGGCGTGCTGTTCCAGAATGGCGCCCTGTTCTCCGCATTGACCGTATACGAAAACATTGCCCTGCCGCTGCGAGAACTGCGGACGATCGACGAAGCGATCGTTCACGACCTCGTGCTCTCGAAACTGCAGATGGTCGGCATCGAAGCCCAGCATGCCACCAAAATGCCCTCCCAGTTGTCGGGTGGTATGATCAAACGGATCGGTTTGGCGAGGGCGTTGGCGCTCGATCCGGAACTCTTGTTCCTCGACGAGCCGACGGCCGGGCTCGATCCCGACCGATCCGAGAGTTTCGTCAAGCTGATTCAGGAACTGCGAGGCGAACTGCAGCTGAGCGTGGTCATGGTGACGCATGATCTGGACACGCTCGTGGCACTCGCCGACCGCGTCGCAGTGCTGTGCGAACAGCGCCTCCTCGCTGTCGGGGCGATGCGTGACATCACGGCCATCGATCACCCGTTCGTTCGCAATTTCTTCCGGGGAGAACGCGGATTGCGCGCACTCGAGGTGCTCGACGATCTGCAGCGGCTCATGCCGATATAAGGCTCGCAGTGCGTCTCGGCTGTATGGCGACGACGACCGATAGACAAGGTGCATTGGGACGACCATGGAGAACAAGGCGCATGCCATCGCGGCCGGGATGTTCACCCTGCTGCTCACCGCAGGGCTGATTGCCGCAGCATTCTGGATACGCGGAGAGCCGATCGCGAACGATCGGTACGTGCTCCATACCAAAGGCAGCGTCAGCGGGCTCAACCTGCAGGCGGCCGTGCGCTATCGCGGCGTCGAAGTCGGCAAGGTCGAGAGCATCGAGTTCGATCCAGGCGATTCCCGCGTCATTCTGGTCGGCATTGCGGTGCGCGCCGGGACGCCGCTCACGCGCGGTTCGCATGCGGAATTGGCACCGCAAGGCATCACCGGTCTGTCGTATGTTCATATCGACGACGCCGGCAAGGTCGGAGATATTCGTGATCCCAACGATCCTGTTCAGGCACGCATCGAGTTGCGGCCATCGTTCCTCGAGCGCGTCTCCGGTTCGGGCGAAGAGTTGGTCACGCGAATCGGCATACTGGCACAGCGCATGGATACTTGGCTCGCCGAGGACAATCGGCTGCAGGCAATGAAGACGCTGGCTGCGCTCGAGGCTGCGGCCAATGGCGTCACTGCGGTGTCCCGGAGCGTGGAGGCAAGCGTCGCGACTGCGCCGGAGCTTGCCAAGCAGGCGGGAACGACGCTGCGAAACGCCGACGCATTGATGGCCGACCTGCGCACGCTTGCCGGTCGGCTCAACGAGCGGACGGCCGTGCTCGACAAGATCGCCGCGAATGCCGATCGCATCGGCACGAGCGTGGAACAATTCGGATCGGCAGGCACGACACTGAGCGCTTCGGCCTCGCGCGATACGGTGCCTCGACTCAATCAACTCCTCGATGAACTGGGGCGCAACTCCCGACATCTCGGGCGCCTGATCGAGGATCTCAGCTCGAATCCGTCCAGTCTCGTCTTCGGCAGGCCGGCGGCGGCACCGGGGCCGGGCGAACCTGGATTCGTACATGGAGCGGCGCGATGAACCGCAGAATCTTTCTCGCCTGCACGCTTGCGTTCGGGGCGGCTGGCTGCACGATCGGACGAACCGGGTCTGATCCCGTCCACTACGACCTCGGCACGGACATCCCGTCGGCACCGAAGCAGCGCTTGCGCGGAACGCTTGCTCTCGACGAAGTCGTGGCAGCGGGTTGGCTGCAGACCAACGGGATACTCTATCGCCTGACCTATCGCGATGCAGCCCAGCTGCAGGCGTATTCGCTCAGTCGCTGGGCAGCATCACCCGCTGCACTACTGACGCAACGCCTGCGCGCTGCGCTGAGCGTGCCCGCCGAGAAAGGGCTCGCCATGGTTGCAGACGGGGTGCCGACCGATCGGATACTCAAGGTGAGCCTCGAAGCCTTCGAGCAGCAGGTGCAATCGGCTACCGCCAGTCAGGCGGTGGTATCGATGCGCTCGATTTTGATCGACGGCAAGACGCGCGCGCTGATCGGGCAGCGCTCGTTTCGCGTCGAGGAGGCTTGTCCGAGCGTCGATGCCGAAGGCGCCGTGCGGGGGTTGCGAACGGCGACCGACCGAGCCGTCGGTGAGCTGATCGCCTGGCTGGCAAGCGCCATTCGCGACGCTTGATCTGTACCGCGACCGTTGCTGCGCGCCTTCCCAACCTAAGTGATGCGATTGAGCGGTGCTTCGTTCATCCGCAGTACGCGCTCGACGTTATTCCAGGCATCGCGGAACAAGGTCTGCCAGGCCTGCCGGCTTACGCCGGCAATGTGAGGCGTGAGAAGAAGACGCTCGCGTGCCTCTCCTGTCGCGCCAAGCAATGGGTTTGTCGCGTCCGGCGGCTCGACGCTGTAGACATCGACGGCGGCACCGCCGAGCTTGCCGGTCGAGAGTGCATTGACCAGCGCGGCCTCGTCGACGATACCGCCCCGCGCAGCATTGATCAGAATGGAGCCGCGCTTCATCGTGGCAAGCTGCTTCTCGCCGATCAGGCCCTGCGTTGCGGGCAGGAGCGGAACGTGCAGCGTGACGATGTCGCTCGTTTCGAGCAGCGTATGAAGCTCGGCCCGCTCAGCGCCGAGTTCGGCTGCGGCGGGCGGGTCACGCGGTGCCGGGTCGTAATAGCAGAGCGTGCATCCGGCAGCCCTGAGCGCACGTGCAACGGCAAGCCCGATCGTACCGAGGCCGACGATACCGGCTCGCAAGCCTTCGAGACCGGCGAGATTGTCGGCAACCATGCGGGCACGAAATTCCTTGTAGCGGCCGGCTTTGATTTCCTGGTCTGCCCAGGCGAAACGTCGCAGGAGGGCAGAGGCGTTGGTGACGACATACTCTGCAACGGCACTGTTGCTGCCGCCCGGCACGTTGGCGACCGGGATGCCGAGGCGTTTCATTGCGCCGATGTCGAGTCGATCGACGCCGGCGCCGGTCACCTGGATCAGACGCAACTTCGCACTTTCGAACAAGGCCGGTGCGAGATTCGGGCCGACGGCAGGAATCACGAGGGCGCTGGCAGCCTCGATCAATGCCTTCAGCTGTGGATCGGTCGGATCGCGGTACTCGATCTTCAGCGACGCCGGCGGCTCGACGCCGATGCGGGTGAAATCGGCCCGCGGACGCAAGCAAAGAACGTCCATGGTCAGCCCGTCTTGCGCAGGTGCTTGATCTCGGCGGTGCCGCCCTGGACCTCGTCGAGCTGGCGGAAAATCTCCGTCGCCTCCTTCGCGATGGCGTCGGCGATGCCTTCTAGCATGCGCTTGCCTTTGTCGACCGTCGCGTGTTCCGGCTTGCCGTACCAGCCGGTCGGAGCAATCGTCCGGATGTCCGTGAGCACCGGCTGATAGGCGCGCGTGCGGCGGAGCTTGTCCCATTTGCGGCCATGATCGTGCTCGGACGAGAACTCGATGCGATCGAGATGGACGAGGTCCGGCCGATACGCGAGCACGGCATGAGCCTCGATTTCGCCGCCGTGCGTGAGACCGCCCATGTCGGCGCCGTACATTTCCGCCGCGACGTAGCAGGCCTGGACGGTCAGTACCGTCATGCCGTGCTCGCGGTGCAGGGCTTCCGAAGCGATGGCGAGCGAGGGAATGTTGCCTTCGTGCCAGTTGATGATCAGCAGGTACTTCGCCCCGTGCTTCGCCGTGGAGACGCAGACCTCCGTCAACACGCGCATGTAGGTGTCCGGCGAGAGGGTGATCGTGCCTTCGAACGGCATGTGCATCGGCGTCACGCCAAACGGGCAGGCGGGCAGGACGAGGCCGTCCATGCGTTGCGCCACTTCGTCGCCGATCACGATGCTGGCGAAGATGTCGGTGCCCGTCGGCAAATGCGGGCCATGCTGTTCGACGCTGCCTGCGGGGAAAATGACGAGCGGGTTTTTCTTGAACTGGGCCGCGATTTCCGGCTGGGTGAGTTCGATGAACTGGCGGGTGGGCAGCATGGTGTGTCTCCTCAGGCGAACTTGATGCCGGCCTTCGTCTCGGCCTCGCCGATCACGTCGGAGAGCTTCACGAGGCAGCCATTCGAATCGATGGAGCGAAGTGCAGCATTCACGACGGCGACTGCCACGACGCCGTTGTAGGCGGAGAGTTCGGGGGGCGTTCCTTTCGAGGCGGCCGCAGCGAACATCTCCAGTTCATCGACGAACATGTCGCTTTGGGGCAGCTTGATGACCTCGCGCTTGGCATAGCCGTCCTTGCCGCGCTGAATGTAGAGGGTGGAGGTCTCGTGCAAACGGCTCGGTGTGTCCCACGTGCCGAAATCGAGTTCGTAGTGCATCAGGCCCTTCTGGCCGAACACCCGGATCGAATAGATGCCGGGCGACGTCCAGGAAGTACCCACATAACCCAGTTTGCCGTCGGCGAACTTGAGCACCGTCATCGACTGGTCGTCCACCTCTGCGCCGACGGGAGAGAGCTTGGACGCATGGGAGGACACCGAATCGATTGCACCGCCCAGGCAGTGCAGGGAATCGAAGATGTGAACTGCGAGCTGCGAGAGCGGGCCGCCCGGGGCTTTCGCCTTGTACCAGCGCCATGTCTGCGGAGTGAGTTCGAGCGCGCGCTCGTTCGAGAAGTTGCCCTCCATGAACACGACGCGGCCGAGTTCGCCCGCTTCGATCGCCTTCTTCATGAGCCGGGTGCCCGCGAGGAGCCGTGCGGAATGGCCGACGACGATCTGGACGCCGTGCTGTTTGCCGAGAGCCGCGAGCCGGATACCGTCGACGAGCGTGTCGGAAATCGGCTTCTCGGTGTAGACATGCTTGCCCGCCCGCGCTGCTTGTTCGGCCACGGCAAAGTGCTGTTCGTTCGGCACCGTCAGGATCACGCCCTGGATGGCGGGGTTCGCCAGCATCGCAGCCAGGTCGGGAACGGTCGGTATGCCGAACTCGGCGGTGAACGCCGCGCGTGTCTGTTCGGATCGGCTAAAACCAAGCGCGATCTGGAATTTCCTGGACGATTGTGCGGCACGGGTCAGGACCTTCGCCCAACGTCCGAGTCCGATGATGCCCAGTTGGACCGGGGCCTGGCTCATGAGCGTACATCTCCTTCGTGATGGGGTGAGATTGGACATCGAAACCCAAGGTGTAATATCGTATTACGGTAATCTGCTGAGGGTCAATGGACATGGAAAAGACCCCGTTCGCGGCGGAACGAGTGGCTGCACCCTTGCGACAGCAGGTGCTCGACGAGTTGCGCCGCGCGATCATCGAAGGCGAAATCGCCCCCGGGGCACGACTGATCGAGCGAGATCTTTGTACGCGATTGGGCGTGAGCCGGACTGTCGTGCGTGAAGTGCTGCGCCAGCTCGAGTCGGAAGGGCTCGTTGGCATGATTCCCAACCGCGGGCCGGTGGTTCGAGCGCTGGGGGCCGACGAGGCGCGCGAGTTGTACGCGATCCGCGCCGTCCTCGAAGGGCTCGCTGCACGCATCTTCGTCGAGCAGGCGAACGACGGGCAGGTCGAGAAGCTGCTGGCCACGGTCGATGAGGTCGAAACGGCTTACGCCGACGGGGATGCCCGCCAGATCATTGCGGCGAAGAATCGCTTCTATACCGTGTTGTTCGAAGCCGCGCGCGGGGAGGTACTGGCCGCGATGACAGGTTCGCTGCACGCACGAATTTCTCGTTGGCGCTCGCTCGGCCTGACGCATCCGGAGCGCTCGCCGAATCGCTCGGCACAGAGTGTCGCGGGTTTGCGCAGACTTGCGGCCGCGATTGCCGCCCGGGATGCCGATCTTGCCGAGCGCCTGGCCCGCATCGAGGCAGACAATGCGGCGGCCGAAGTTTTTCGAATTCTAGGGCGCGCCTGAAAAACGAAGGGGCCGTTTTCGCGAACGGCCCCGGACCAGAATGCAGCGTGGTCGACAGCGACGAGGATCGTCGCGATTCGATCCGGACTTCAGTTCTTCGTCAGGCCCGCCGCTTTCACGACGACCGCCACGCTGCGGATTTCTTCTTCCACGTGATTGCGAAACTCCGGTCCTGCGGTCAACACTACCTCGGCACCCTGCTGATTGAACTGGCGCCGGAACTCGGCCGAGCCGGCGGTCTTTTGCAGGGCGGCCTGAACTTTGGTGACGATTGCCTTGGGCGTGCCTTTCGGTGCAAGCAATCCATTCCAGCCGCTGTACTTGAAGCCCGGCACCGTCTCGGCGATGGACGGCATGTCCTTGAGCAGCGCGATGCGCGTCGGCATACTGTGCCCCAGCGCGCGCAATCTTCCGCTGTTGACCTGCCCCATCACGGCCGGTGCAGGGGTAATGGTCCAATGTGATTCGCCTGCGACGACCGAGGCGACGGACGCACCGCCCCCCTTGTACGGTACGTGCGTCGACTGGAGGCCGGCCGCCACGATCAG
>JBIKKL010000212.1:0-7639 GCA_044360365.1 Burkholderiales bacterium
CGAAACCTGACGTCGAGATCGAACTGATACCTCGCAAGGGACACTGGATTCAGTACGAAGCCGCCGCCGAAGTGAATCGGCTGCTCATCGACTGGTTTTCAGCGGAATAGTCGCATCGCGTGCAAGCCAGTGCTTCGCACGAAGCTTGGCTGTCGGCTGTTGCAGATCTCATGGGAGGGCAGTGAAGCGGCTTGACGATGCACCCCGCAGTGGATCGCCGCACGCTTCAACTCAATCGGGCGCTTTCGATCCCTTCGATCAGCGCCGTCGCGTCTTCGAGCGTCTCCAAAGCGTCGCAACGCTCGATGAGCCGACTGCGTACCTTTGCATCCAGCACGCGGCTCGTCAGCTTGCCGAATTTCTCGACGACGTCGGCGCGCGTCGTCGGGTTTTCGGGCCCGCCGCGCACCATGCCCCAGCCGGACAATACGGTGCCGTCGTTCAATGTGACTTCCACCGGATTGCCATGGTCGTACTGCTTGCCGTCCAGGGATGCGTCGTGCGTGATGGATATGCGCTCGATCATGGCCAGCACTTTGGGATCGGCAATTGCCTGCTCGGTGAACTGATCGATGAAGACGTCGTTCTCGAGCAGCATGACGGCGGCTACGAAGTACAGGTTCAGTTGTGCCGAGGTGATCGTGGTGGGCGTATAGGCCCACGCGACGTTCTGGATGTAGCCCTTGCCGAGTCGGATGCGCAGCTCCTTGACCTCGTCAGCCTGAAAATTTCGCTGCCTGCGCAAGGCTCGGATGCCTTCGAGCGAGGCGTGATTCGGCACGCGCGTCGCCCACATCTTGAACCGCACCGACGGGGTGAAATAATGGCTGCCCCAGTCCCGGTTGATCGCCGTGAGATCGTAGAGGGGCGGACGGCGATTGCCCGTATGCGCAGCGCAAAAGCCGCCGTACTCCGCTTCGAAGACGTTATCCGCATTGGTGAAGCCGTTGGCGGCAAGCAGGGTGCCGAAGGTGCCGGCCCGGGCAGCCTGGCCGGCCAGCAGCCGTTTCCCCATGCCGCCGTGATGCGTGAACATGAGGCTCGCCGCCTGCTGACCGGCGTGGCCCAGTGCGTGCACCATGTCGTCGGCGCCGAGTGCATGACTGCGTCCCGCCGAAGCGACGGACGCGAACGAACCGAGCAGCCCGGGATTGTGAAAGCCGAGCCCCTCGTGAGGCACGCGCCCGACGCAGTTGCCGATGCGCGCAGCGGTTTCGATGCCGACGACGACGGCATTGATGAGGTCCTTTCCGGAAAGGCGGCCCGTATGCTGCGCGATGGCCAGCGCGGAAGAGAGGGTGACCGAGCCGTTGTGGCCGCCGGGACCGACATCGTCGAGCTCGAACGCGTGCGTGGCAGTGGCATTCACCATTGCAGCCGTCGGCGCAGAGTAGCCCTGAGACGTACCCCAGACGGTCGATTTCCCTGGAGCCTCCATTGACTTGGCTGTCGCTCGCAATCGATCGCACCACGGCAACGTGGCACCGTAGATCGCGACCCCGAGGGTGTCGAGTACGAGCAGCTTCGCGTGCTCGACGACATGGGCGGGCAGATCTTCGAAGCGGCTGGCGGCGATGTGGGCCGCGAGGGTATGGGTATGGGTGGCGTCGTGCATGACGATGACCTTCTCTCGGGGTTGATGTGATCGCAGCGCGGATGCTCCTGATGATCGCACAATGTTGCGATCGGGGTCGGAGAGGCCGTGCGCAAACTGTCCCACAGGACTTCGACTCACAGGATCCCCTGTGGTAGCGTTCGCGCTCACCGGCGCGCTCCGCGTCGTTTCGATGATGGCGCATATGTGCGATCATCGCGACCGGTATCCCGGAGGAAGCAGGAACAGATCACGGCGATACCAGCTTACCCCGAGGCGAGGAGATTTCATGCTTAGAACTTCGTGCGTTGTGCTTGCCGCATTGCTCGCGGCC
Organism: Burkholderiales bacterium; assembly: GCA_044360365.1. GTDB lineage: Bacteria > Pseudomonadota > Gammaproteobacteria > Burkholderiales > WYBJ01 > WYBJ01. The sequence continues at coordinate 1,929 of JBIKKL010000212.1, forward strand.
GGGGTTTGCCACGCCCAGAACTACCCCACCAAACCTGTCCGCATCGTCGTCGGTTTCGCTGCTGGCGGCCCATCGGACATCGCCGCGAGATTGATGGCGCAACAGCTCACCGAGCGGTTCGGTCGCAACTTCCTCGTCGAGAATCGTCCCGGTGCGACGGGGACGGTCGGCGCGGAGAACGTCGCGCGCGCGGCTCCCGACGGACACAGTTTGTACCTGGCGAGCCAGACGACGCACGCGACTGCACCCTACATGTACCGCAACGTCGGTTACGACCCGGTGAAGGACTTCACGACCATCACGCTCGCCATGCAGAATCCGTTGTTGGGCGTGGTGCACCCCTCGACGCCGATTCGTTCGATCAAGGAACTGGTGGCGTTGGCCAAGGCGCGCCCGGGGCAACTCAATTTCGCGACGGGCGGGCAGGGTTCGTCGCCGCACATGTCGGTCGAGTTGCTGAAGATGACGGCCGGGATCGATATGGTTCCCGTGCACTACAAGGGCGACGGGGCGGCGATTCCGGAGGTGCTCGGCGGGCAGGTCCCGATGATGTTCTCGAGCATCTCGGCCTGGATGCCTTACGTGAAGGCGCAGCGGGTGCGCGGCATCGCGGTGACCAGTGCCAAGCGTTCGAGCATAGCGCCCGAGTTTCCCACGGTCGCCGAAAGCGGTCTGCCCGGCTTCGAAGTGATTACCTGGTTCGGCATCCTCGCGCCAGCGGGTACGCCGCGGGACGTCGTGAGCCGATTGCACGAAGAGCTGACGAAGATTCTGGAAATGCCGGGCATCAAGGCCCAGGCTGCGAAGCTCGGCATGGAGATCGTCGGCATGGGGCCGGATGACTATGGCACGTTCCTGCGGGCGGAGAACGCGAAGTGGGGCAAGATGGTGCGGGATCTCAAGCTGCGAGCCGACTGATCGTACTTCCACACGCGCGCCGCGGCCGTTTTTCGACGGGGCGCCGGCGCGGCTGGCGCGCAGAGGGTTCGCCCCGTATATTGCAGGCTCGATTCCGGACGATATCCACGCACGCTCGCCTGCTGTCGGTCGCCGTGCGTCGTACGTCCGAGATCGTCACCGAAGTCTATTGAATTCGAGGAGAAGGATCATGGCAAGCGAGTTGTTCGACAAGGGTCTCGCCGTTCGCAAGGAAGTGCTCGGCGCCGAGTATGTCGAGAAATCCATCAAGGGCGCCGACGAGTTCGCGATGGCGATGCAGGAGTACGCCACCGAAGCCGCCTGGGGCACGATCTGGACGCGTCCCGGGTTGCCGCGCAAGACGCGCAGCCTGCTCAACATCGCGATGCTCACCATCCTGAATCGCCCGCACGAACTGAAGCTGCACATTCGCAGCTCGTTCAACAATGGCTGTACGAAGGAAGAGATCAAGGAGGTGCTGCTGCAGGTCTCGGCGTATGCCGGTGTCCCGGCGGGGATCGACGGCTTTCGCCTCGCCCGCGAGGCATTCGCGGAAATGGAAGCGGCCAAGAAGTAGTGCATCCTAAATCTATTGATCGGTCGACGATACTTGCGTCGACCTCGTTCCAGGGAGGTGTTCGTTGAATCAGAAGCAGACTGCGCCGACGTGGCCCAAAGGCATTTACGACGTGCTCGTTTCGAACAAGGTGCGTCAAGTCGCTTATGTGCCCGATGCCGGGCATACGCAGCTCATCCGGTTGTGTCAGGAGACCCCGTCGATGGCGACGGTTTCTCTGACCACGGAAGAGGAAGGCATACCCATGCTTGCCGGCGCCTGGTTGGGCGGCGACCGCGGCGTGCTGCTGATGCAGTCCTCGGGCGTGGGCAATTGCATCAACATGCTGAGCCTCGTGCAGGAGTGCCGGTTTCCGCTGCTCACGCTCGTCACGATGCGCGGGCAGTGGGGCGAGTTCAATCCTTGGCAGGTATGGATGGGCTCCGAAACGCGTCCGGTACTCGAACGCTGCGGCATGGTGTGCTACGACGTCGACGATCCTTCGCGCCTGGTCGAGACCGTGGCTGCGGCGAGCAATCTCGTCTTCAACGCCTACCGATCCGTCGCCGTCCTCATCGGACAGCGCGTGATCGGCAGCAAGAACTTCGCGAAGTGAGATCGACATGGCCAAAAGAAAAATCGTGCTTCAGCGACGCGATGTCGTCGCACGCATCCTGCGCGACCGCGGGACTGCTCTCGTCGTACCAGGGCTCGGTGCACCGACGTGGGATGCCGCCGCGGCAGGCGATCATCCACTGACCTTCCAGATGTGGGGCGCCATGGGCGGGACGGCCATGATTGCCCTGGGGCTCGCGATCGCGCAGCCGGAGCGGCGCGTGATTGCGCTGCCCGGCGATGGCGACATGCTGATGGGCTTGGGTAGCCTGGCGACCATCGGAACGCAGGGGCCGTCGAACCTGGTGGTGGCCGTGATCGACAACGAACGCTACGGCGAGACCGGCATGCAGGAGACGCACACGGCCCGCGGTGTCGATCTGGAAGGCATCGCACGCTCGGCGGGTTTCCGCAAGACGACGACCGTCTATAACGCGAAGGAACTCGAAGTCGCCATGGCGATGTTCTACAAAACCAAGGGGCCGGTATTCATCAACATCAAGGTCACGACCGATCCGGTACCGAACGTGCTGCCACCCCGCGATGGTGCGTGGCTCAAGCACCGGTTCCGTCAGGCACTGCTCGGCGACAGCGCATTCGAATAGGCTGCGCGCGTGGGTCGTTCAGCGGGCGCGCATTCCGCCTTCGGCAATACTCACCGCCTGCTGCATTAGGTGGTGGGGGTTCCCCGCCCCGAATTCGGTGAGCGAGGCAAAGATCGATTCACGCGCTCCCCGGGGCGCGTAGTCGACGAGCCCGTGGAATTTTTCCCGCATGTCATCCCAGGCGATCGGATTGCCGGGGTGACCTTTGGCTTCGGTGATCTCCGCCTGAAGCGAGCGCCCGGTGCCGTCGTCGATCGATAGCCGTGCCGAGGCGAAACCGTATCTGGTGTCGGCATCCACGTCGATGTGTGCGGCGGTCGCTGCCACCTCCGGATCGAGTCGCATGGGTTCACGGAAGTCGGCTGCAGACAGTGGATGACCGTGCAGCGCGAGTGCGACGCAATACTTCAAATCGAACTTGCCCTCGAGGGGCGTCGCCGGCGTGCCGTTCTTGTCACCGGTCACCTGCTTGGCGAGCGCGCCCACCTCCGCGCGAATCCTGCGGATCGCGTTCAGCGCAATCGCGCCCCGCAGCTGCTTCGCAGCGTCGATGGCCGGATGCGTGAGGTGGCAGGCGGCGTAGGGTTTGAAGCTGTTGTTCATGATCTCCCAGCCGGAGAAGTCGGCCGGTTGAAGTTTGGCGGCCCGATCCTGGACGAGCGCCGAATCGAGGCCCGCGCCAACGTCGAGAAGATTTTCGGCGGCACGAAAACCCTTGGCGGCCAATTGAGCGGCGATGACGCCATCCATCGCGGCTTTCCCGGCATGGAACGGCTTGGCCATCGTGCCGAACGAGGCCGTGAGGCCGCTCGCCTGGGTAGCGGCCGCACCGAGGGCGTGGACGGCCGCTTCGGTATCCAGATCGAGCAGCACGGCGGCGGCAGCGGCCGAGCCGATACGTCCGAACACGCCCGTGCCATGCCAACCACGGGCGGTGACGTGCTCGCCCATGCCGTAGCCGGCACGCGCGGCGGTTTCGAAACCGGCGATGTAGGCGATGAGCATACGTTCTTCGCTTGCGCCGATCGACTCGCCGACCGCGAGCGTCGCGGCCCAGACCGGCGCACTGATATGCGTGATGCCCTTGACGTAGGTGTCGTCGAAATCGAGGCAATGGGCGAGAGTCCCGTTGCACAGCGCGGCAACGGGGGCGGGGGCATTGCCGCCGAGCAGAACGCTCGAACGGCCGCCGCTGTGCCAGTCGTCGCTCGTCGCACGAACGATGCGGGCGGCGGGTTCGGCGAGCGCGCCCAATGCGACGCCCAGCCAGTCGGCGAGGCATAGACGCGCACGATCGAGGACATCGACAGGGATTTCCTTGCGCCGCATCGAAGCGATGAATTCGGCGATGACGCGCGTATTGGATGGGATCGGGGTCACGAGGGTTTTCCTTTCTGGCCAGCGACGACACCGGCCGAAACGAGGCGGGTCGCTTCGTCGGCCGTGTAGCCCAGCAATTCGAGTATCTCCATGCCGTGCACGCCGAGGTCGGGGGCGGGCGTGTGAGATTTTCTGGCGAGACCGGCGCGCCAGAGCGGATTGACGATCTGCGGGATCTCGCCCCCGGTCGGATGCGGCATCGAGTCCATCATGCTTCGAACAGCGATGTGGTCGAGATCGATGGCTTCGTCGGGCGTGAGGATGGCGCAGATCGCAATGCCTGCCCGTTGCATGCGCTGCATGATCTCGTCGAGCGTGTGTTCTGCGCAGAACGACGCGACGGCTTCACGATAGTGGACATGACGTTCGCCGTGGGTGGTGAGCCGGTCCGCGAGCGTTTCGTTCACGGCGACGAGATCGGGCCTGCCGATCTCGTCGCAGAACTCCCGCCATGCCTTCGTTTCGAGGAGAGTGATCCCCACGTGGCGGTCATCCTTCGTGCGGTAGGTGGCGTAGCGCGGATTGGCACCGAACACTTCCATGCGCGGTTCTCCGCTCCCGCCGCCGCGGCGCGAAAGCGCAGAGCAGAGCGGAATGAAGCACATGTTGTAGAGCGCTTCGAACATCGCGACGTCGACGTTGCAGCCCTGACCCGTCTTCTCGCGCTGAGCGAGGGCAGCTTGTATTCCGATTACCGCATACAGCGAGCCGGCGAAATCCGCAGCCTGCCAGCCTGGAACAGCTGCGGTGCCATCCGGCGAACATCCCATGAGGCCCGTCATCGCCTGAATTGCGAGATCATGGCCCGCAATGACGGACAGCGGCCCATCCTGGCCGAAACCGGAGATGGAGCAGTACACGAGACGGGGATTGATCGTGCTCACCCGTTCGTAACCGATGCCGAGCTTGGCGGCGACGCCGGGTCGAAACGATTCGACGGCGACGTCGCCCCAGCGGACGAGTCGGGCGGCAACTTCCTGGCCCCGGGGATCCCGCAGGTCGATCGCGATGCTGCGCTTGCAGGCGTTGGTCGCGTTGAAATAGACGCTGCCGCCGTGACCGTAGGTCGGATGATTGTGGCGGCTCGGGTCGCCGCTGCCGGGTTGTTCGACCTTGATCACGTCGGCGCCGAACTCGGCCAGCATCTGGGTGGCGAAGGGCCCCGGAAGGAGGCGACTGAAGTCGATGACCTTGATGCCTTCGAGCGGCAGGGGCGGGCGAGGGGATGTCATGGCGCTTGCGGCTAGTGTCCTGTGTCGGAGATTCGTAGCATAAGTGCAATTCGCTACGATCGATCCCGTGCGTGGAAAAAGTGTCGAAATCGGCGCCAGACGCGAAGGAAACCGCAGCCAGGTTGGACACCTGGCGAGGATTTCCGACAAAGTATGGCGTCGATTCTCGGCGCCTTTATGGCACGAATCTCCGACACAGGACACTCGGGATGGGCGCAATGACTGCCATGCGCCTTCGATAGCATGAGTGGGGAACGATAGGCGCACCGACATCGGAGCCACGTTCGTTGAGCGTTCTTCCCGGAGCAGCTTAGCATAGACGCGGACCGCGGAGTCCTCGCATCGGGCGGGCATGCCGCGACATCGAATTTCGTTAGCGATCGGAGAGAGCGAGTCGAACTCCGA
>JBIKKL010000213.1:0-7636 GCA_044360365.1 Burkholderiales bacterium
AGCGTGTTGATGCGTGCTCGAGCGCGGGCGGCGAGACCGGCGAAGTCGAGCAGATCCGGAATGCGCGCCTTGATGGTTTGATCCGGCAGACCGAAGTAGCGGCCGTACACGAGGAGATTCTCCTCGACGCTGAAGTCCGGATCGAGATTGTCCATCTGCGGCACGACGCCCACGCGAGCGCGTGCCAGGCGCGGCTCGGCGATGACATCGACGCCGATGAGTCGAATGCTGCCCGCATCCGGGGCGGTGAGGCCCAGGCACAGCCGCAGCGTGGTGGTTTTGCCGGCGCCGTTCGGGCCGAGCAAACCGAAACATTCCCCCGGACGCAGTTCGAGGTCGATGCCTGCAACGACCTCGCGGCCCTCGTAGCGCTTGCGCAGCCCCAGGACGGAAAGCGGGGGCGAGGCATCGCTCACGCGTGGCCGCCGCCCGAGTGCCCCTTATGCCACTGCAATACGATGTTCTGTAGTTGCCCGAGGCGGCCGTGGAAGAAGTGCTCGCCGCCGGGGATGACGACAATGGGCAGATGCTGCGGCTTGGCCCACTCGAGCACGGCCTCAAGAGGGACGACGTCGTCCTCGTCGCCATGCACGACCAGCGTATCGGCGCGGACCGGCTGCGCATCGAAGCGATTCACGGCTGGTGCGATGAGGGCGAGGCGTTCGAAATCGAGCCGGCGTGCGACGCGCGTCTGGACATAGGAGCCGAACGAGAATCCGGCGAGGAGCAGCGGCAAGGGGCCGAATCGCCGCTGCATGTGTTCGGCGACGGCGACGAGATCGTCCGTCTCGCCTATCCCCTTGTCGAACGAGCCGGCCGTCGCACCGATACCGCGAAAATTCGGTCGGACCGCAACATAGCCGAGCGAGAAGAACACTTTCGCCAGCGAGGTGACGACCTTGTTGTCGCGGGTGCCGCCCTGGACCGGATTGGGATGCGCGATCAGGGCAATACCCAGTCGGTTCGAGCCGGGGTCGTTGAGTGCGATATCGATGCTGCCGACTGGACCGTTGATCAGCAGCGTTTCCAGCGTGGCGGGATGCACGTCGTCGATGCGGGGGGGCGGGGATGCGCCTAGATGCGCAGGCGCTCGACGGTACGCCCGTTCTGGATGTGCTCCCGGATGATCTCGTCGATGTCTTCCTTGTCGACGTAGGTGTACCAGACCGCTTCGGGGTAGACCACCAGCACCGGGCCTTCGTCGCAGCGGTCGAGGCATCCTGCCATGTTCACCCGCACCTTGCCCGGACCGTTCAATTTCAGTGCCTTGATCTTGCTCTTCGCGTAATCGCGAACTTCGTTGGCGCCGTGATCGTTGCAGCAGCGCTCGCCGTTCTGGCGCTGATTACAGCAGAAGAAGACATGATGGCTGAAGTGGCTCATGGGCCGCCCCCGCAGTGGTGGAAGAAGGTGGCGTGAATTATAGCGGATCGCCATGGCACCCATCGGCGGCGATCAGACATGCTTTCGATCTGCGAAGCGAAGCACGATCAGGTAGCCAAGCGCGACATAGGGCCAAACGGCCGCCACGGTCGCCGAAAGACTCGTATAGCGGATGAGCTGCAGATCGGAGAAGCGGAAAAAGCGCAGCGAGAGAAAGCTCTGAACTTCGTCCGGGCGCACGAACGTGAGCAGCACCGTCCCGATGAGCGAAATTGCGCACAACGCCATCAACCGGCGTCGGGGCAGCAGAGCGGCGAGCGCAACGAGTGCGGCGCCGAGCATGATGGCCCACACGATTTCGTTGCTGACCCAAAGAAACGCCGCTTCGCTGCGCAAGAGCATGCTGGCTGCGCCCAGCTTCATCAGTGCGGCAACCCATACCAGCACGGCGAGTGCGGCGAGCGCCGAGCGGTTCGAGCGCATGAGCAGCATGAGCAGCATGCCCAGGCTCATGAGCGTGAGGCACACCGAAACGGGGCCCAGCATCCGGTACGTCGAATCCGCTCCGAGGCCGGCGAGCTGGGCCTGAATGCCGTTGGAGAAGAACACGACGCCCAGAAGGGGCAGCGAAGGGTCGAGCTGGCTGAAAAACCACAGGGCGACCAATGCGATGCCGAGGTCGGTACGTCCGCCGGGGAGGAACAGCCGTGCGCGCCAGGATCCGATGCGGTCGGCGATCACGGGGGCCGCGCGTGCCTGGGCCGCGATTGCTGCACCGAGCGCCCCGCCTGCGACGTTCGTGATCAGGTCGAGCGCGCTGCTGATGCGGCCAGGCAGATAGGCCTGGCTCACCTCCATCGAGAGGCTGAGGCCTGCCCCGACAGCCGTACCGAACAGGGCCACGAAGACAGGATGGACGCTCGATCCGAGAGCGAGCGCGGCAAGCAGCCCCACGGGAACATAGGCCAGCACGTTGACGATGATGTCGAACGCTTGCACGTACCGCGGCAGCGGCGGGCGAAGGAAGTCGAGTACGTCGTACCCCGGATCGCGCCAGCCGGTGAACGGGGTCAGGCTGGCATAGAGCACGAGCAATGTGTACCCTACGACCAGATAAAGCGGCAGATGCGATTTCGCCGCTTTCATCTTGGTTCGAACGCCGGCGGTGTGCAACCGCCGGCTGAAATCGCCTGCGTCGAGGCAGGTTGCATCGGCTCGGCCACTATCAAGATCGACTCCATGGCATCTTATGACATCTTCAACGGCGACGCAGACGGCATCTGCGCGCTGCAGCAGCTGCGGCTCAGCGAGCCGCGCGACGCCGAACTCGTCACGGGTATCAAGCGGGATATCGCGTTGCTCGAACGCGTGACGCCCGCGGCGGGCGATGAACTCACGGTACTCGACATTTCGCTCGATGTGAACCGGGCCGCACTGCTTGCCGTGCTCGCAGCCGGGGCGCAGGTGCGCTACTTCGATCATCACTACGCCGGCGAGATTCCCGCGCACGAAGGGCTCCGCGCCGAGATCGACACGGCCTCCAACGTGTGTACCAGCCTCATCGTGGACCGTACCCTGCACGGCGCACACCGGATGTGGGCGATCGTCGCCGCGTTCGGGGACAATCTCGCGGTCGCGGCTAAGGCCGCCGCCGAGCCCCTCGGGCTCGCTCCCCATGCCCTGGCCCAATTGCGTGAACTCGGCGAGTGCCTCAACTACAACGCTTACGGCGAAACGACCGACGATCTGTACTATCACCCGGCGGATCTTTACCGCACGCTTGCGCCTTACGCCGATCCGTTCCGGTTCATCGAAGGGGAGCCCGTCCTGGAGGTATTGCGCCAGGGCATGCATGACGACCTGTATTGCGCGACGCAGATCCGGCCGCACGACGACGACGACGAACGGGCGCTGTTCATGCTGCCCGATGCAGCCTGGAGTCGGCGCGTCAGCGGCGTGTTCGGCAACCGCCTTGCCGAGGAGCATCCGGCGCGTGCACATGCGGTGCTCACCGCAAAGAAGAATGGCTATCTGGTCAGCGTGCGTGCCCCCGCGGACCACCCCAAAGGCGCGGATACCTTGTGCCGCCAGTTCGAAACCGGTGGCGGCCGGGCGGGTGCTGCGGGGATCAATCATTTGCCGACCGGCGAGCTCGAACGCTTTGCGCGCGCGTTTGCCGTAGCATTCAAAGCGTAGCGTCCCGACGGCCCGCTTCGAGCGACAAAACTTCGAACGGGCCTGCTGCCGCCGTTGTTTGGCATGCGGGCCGATCACCCAATCCGGAGGAGATGCCTTGGAACCCGATCTGATGCTCGACACCGACGCCATTCGCCGCTGGACGTACGATCTGTGGCGCGCCGCCGGTTCCGACGAGGAGGAGGCGCGAATTACGGCCGATCACCTGATCATGGCCAACATGAGCGGCCACGATTCCCATGGCCTGAGCGTCGTGCCCGGCTACGTGCGCTCGCTGATGTCCGACCAGTTGCAGCTCAATCAGCGCATTTCGATCGTGACCGATACCGGTGCGCTCGTGGTCGTCGACGGCAATCGCGGTATGGGGCAAGCCATTGCGCAGCAGACCATGACGCTCGCGATCGAACGCGCGAAGGCACACGGTGTCGCCATCGTCGGGCTGAAGAACGTGCATCACATCGGTCGGGTCGGGCACTGGGCCGAACAGGCGGTCGATGCAGGCATGGCATCGATACACTTCACGAACGTCGTCAGTCGGCCGCTCGTCGCCCCGCACAACGGTGCGCAGGCGCGGCTGGGCACCAATCCGCTGACCGTGGGTCTGCCGCGCAAGGGCAAGCCCCCCATCCTGCTCGACTTCGCGACCAGCGCCATTGCCGTGGGCAAGATCCGCGTGGCGTACTACAAGAAGGCAAAGGCTCCCGAGGGCGTGCTGCTCGATGTCGACGGGCATCCGACCACGAACCCCGCCGTCATGTACGAAGAGCCGCTCGGCGCGTTGCTCGCGGCCGCGGGACACAAAGGGTATGCCTTGGGCCTCGTCTGCGATCTGCTCGGGGCGGCGATCTTCGGTGGCACTACCCCGCAGCCGGCGCATCTGCGCAAGAACGGCATGTACAACAACATGCTGGTGATCGCGTTCGATCCGGCGCGGTTCGGCGCACTCGAACACTACGAGCGCGAGACCGAAGGCTTCATCGACTATGTGCTTTCTTCCAAGCGCTCGCCGGGGGCGGCGGAAATCCAGGTTCCGGGGGACGCCGAGCGGAATTATCGGATCGAGCGCGCGCGGCGCCTGCCGATCGACGCGGGCACCGTGGCTTTCCTGGACGACACCGCCAAGACCGTCTCGCAAGCGCGCGGCACCCGGCTTGCACCGGCGTCTTCGACGGTGGCGTGATCTTCATGGCATGACGCGCCGGACGGCGGCGTACATTGCGTCTGCCGCGCATGTCTACGAACCCGGGCAATGCGCTCGAAGGTTCAGCGTTGACCGTGACCGTCGCCGTGCGGGTGCGTACCGTGACCGGGCACGTGATGCGTTTGTGCAGCGGCATGATGATGGAGCGCATCGTGGCCATGGGGCAGGGGGGTGGGCCGGCCGACCTTGTGCGGCAACAGAGAGCCTACGATCATGCCAAGTATGGCGGCCCCCAGACCCACGATCTGGGGCGGCCATACCGTTTGCGGCTCGAGCACCTCCAGCAGCAGCCACGTGCTCAGGCCTCCGATTGCGGCGAACAAGGCACCCTGCGTGTTCGCGCGCTTCCAGTAGAGACCGGCCGCGAGCGGCACGAACGCGGTGACCAGCGTCACCTTGTACGCGCTCTCGACCATCTGAAAGATGGTTGCATTCGAGATCAGCGCGTTGATCGTCACGGCGATGGCGAAGATCACCAGCGTCACGCGCATGGTCCACAGGAACTGCCGCTCGGACATGCGCGGGAACACGTTGCGGATGATGTTCTCGCTGAACGTCACCGACGGGGCGAGCAGCGTCGCGGCCGAGCAGCTCATGATGGCGGAGAGCAGCGCGCCGAAGAAGATCGCCTGCGCGAATACCGGCGTGTGCTCCAGGATCAGCGTCGGCAGGACGAGCTGGGAGTCCTTCTCGAGCAGCTCACCGAACATCTTCGGATCGACCAGCGTGGCGGCGTAGGCGAGAAACATCGGCACGAAGGCGAAGACGAAGTAGATCGAACCGCCGAGCACCGAACCGCGGACGGCGGTTTTCTCGTCTTTCGCCGAGGTGATGCGCTGGAACACGTCCTGTTGCGGGATCGATCCGAGCATCATCGTCATCCACGCGCCGATGAACGGAATCCAGGCCGCGGCCGAGGCCTCCGGAAAGAAATCGAGCTTGCCGGATTCGGCGGCGTGACTCACGACCGTGCCGACGCCGCCCGTCATGTCGGAGATCAACCAGCCGATGAAGAGCATACCGGCCATGATGACGATCATCTGGACGAGGTCGAGCACCGCGACGGAGAGCATGCCGCCGAAGGTGGTGTAGGTGAGTACCACCGCCGCTCCGATGATCATGCCGTATTCCCGTGGGAGTGCGCCCCCGGTGACGACGTTGAACACCAGCCCGAGGGCCATGATCTGGGCCGAGACCCAGCCGAGATAGGAACCGGTGATCGCCAGCGAGCAGAGGACTTCGACCGTGCGGTTGTAGCGCAGACGATAGTAGTCGCCGATCGTGAGAAGGTTGAGCCTGTAGAGTCGACGTGCGAAGAAGAGGCCGGCGAGGATCAGGCACAGGCTCGAGCCGAAGGGATCGGCGACTACGCCGCCCAGGCCTTCCTTGACGAACGTGGCCGAGATGCCGAGGACCGTCTCTGCGCCGAACCAGGTGGCGAACACGGTCGCGGTGACGACTGGCAGGGGCAGATGCCGGCCGGCGACGACGAAATCCTTGGCGTTGTGGACTCGGGTGGCGGCGTAGAGGCCGATGCCCACCGATAGCAGCAGGTAAGCGACGACGAACCAGACGAGCATGGAGCGCAATCCTTTACGGGCATCCGCTCGGGCGTGCGGACCAGCGAATGATAGCCCAATCCGGCGCGTGCGCTTCGGGGTCGTGAACTACATCGTCAGCCGAATGACAACGACAAGCGTGGCGATCAATACGACGGTCAGGATCCCCAGCATCCACGTGTGCCGACGCTGCTCGCGCGCAAGGCGCACGAGACTGGCTGCAATGATGTCCTGCCTGCTCTCTGCGAGTGCGCGATGCACCAGACGAGGGAACTGGGGGAGCCATACGCCCCAGTTCGGCGCTTCCTGCTGAACGCGCCGGGCCAGCCCGCGCCAGCCGATCTGCTCCGACATCCACCGTTCGAGAAACGGCTTTGCGCTGACCCAGAGATCGAGGTCGGGATCGAGGTCGCGCCCCAGGCCCTCGATGTTGAGCAGCGTCTTCTGCAACAGGACGAGTTGCGGCTGAATCTCGATGTTGAAGCGCCGCGAGGTTTGGAACAGACGCATCAGCACCTTGCCGAGCGAGATCTCCTTGAGCGGCCGATCGAACACCGGCTCGCACACGGCCCGGATTGCCGCTTCGAACTCGTCGATGCGGGTGTTCTTGGGCGCCCAGCCCGATTCGACGTGCGCTTCGGCGACGCGCTTGTAGTCGCGACGGAAGAACGCGAGGAAGTTCTGTGCGAGGTAGTGCTTGTCGACATCGTTCAGCGTCCCCATGATGCCGAAGTCGAGGGCGATGTAGCGCCCCTCGGCATCCACCATGATGTTGCCCGGGTGCATGTCGGCGTGGAAGAAGCCGTCCCGGAACACCTGGGTGAAGAAGATCTCGACACCGGCGCGCGCGAGCATGGGGATGTCGATGCCCTGCGCACGCAGCGCATCGACATGGCTTACCGGGATGCCATGCATGCGCTCCATCACCATGACGTCGGTGGTACAGAAGTCCCAATGGATTTCGGGGACGAGCAGCAGGGGCGAGGTTTCGAAGTTTCGCCGCAGCTGGCTCGCATTCGAGGCTTCGCGCATGAGGTCAAGTTCGTCTTCCAGATGCTTGGCGAACTCGCTGACCACTTCGTGCGGCTTCAACCGACGCCCTTCACGCCATAGTGCCTGGAGCAGGGTCGCACCATCGTGCAGCAGGGCCACGTCGTGCACGATCACGTCTGCAATGCCTGGACGCAGAATCTTGACGGCGACCTCCCGGCCTTCGGGCAGCACGGCGAGGTGTACTTGCGCGACCGAGGCGCTGGCGATCGGCGTGAAGTCGAACGATCTGAAAACGGCTTCGACG
>JBIKKL010000215.1:0-7631 GCA_044360365.1 Burkholderiales bacterium
TTGCTGCGCAGACGGCGTGCAGATCTGTAACAGGCTGCATTGAATGCGACTGATCCTGTGGCGCGTCTGAGGTTTCCGCCACAGGATCGGCTTTCGAATGTGCTGCGGGCCCGCTCGTGGCCGATCAATGCCGGCCTCATGCCGCCAAATCCTTGCGCAGACGATGCATCCACGCAAAGATGTTCTCCATCTCGGTGACGACCTGGCCCGCCGAGAACTCGCGGTACAGGCATGCGACGTTGATCACCATCCGCTCGGCGTCCAGCCAGTCCTTGTAGGCTTCGCAGGCGATGTCCCTCGCCGCTTCCTCCACGCCGATGCCGGCATCGTAGCGCTTGCGTGCGGCCGTGGCGATGAATTCGAGGTATGCGCGGAATTCGCGTACGGCGTTCTTGTCCGTGATCGGGCCGTGGCCGGGCACGATCGTCTCCACATCGAGATCCAGGATGAGGTCGCAGGCTCGTACCCAGTTGCTCACCGGGCCGGCCCAAACCACGGGATGGCCGCCGATGAACAGAATGTCACCGGTGAAGAGCGTGCGGTCCTGTGGTACCCAGGCGATCACATCGCCGCCCGTATGCGCTGGTCCGACCTCGATCAGCTTCACGTCCTTGGCTCCGACCTTGAGAGTGCACTCCTTGTCGAAGGTTTCGGTCGGCGGCGTATAAACCACATCGTCGAAATGAAAGTCGTCGGGGATGCCGTAGATCTCGTTCAGCCAGCGTCCGAACGCGCCTCGCCGTTCCCAATCGCGCATGACGACCGCCCGCTCTTCGGGGCGAGCAAAGGGTAGGGCCATTTCCTCGGCGCAGACGCGACTCGCCACGATGCGAGCCCCGGGCAGGAGTTGATTGCCGTAGGTATGATCGCCGTTGGAGTGGGTATTGACGAGCACGCCGATGCTATTCGCGGCGGCTGTGGCCGAGCGATAGCCTTCCAGCATTTCCCGCGTGTGGGCCACATCGAACAGCGTGTCCACGAGCAGCGCGTTGTCGCCGTCGGTGACGAGACCTGAATTGCTGTAGCCCCAATGTCCGTCAGGCTGCAGCCATGCGTAGCAGCCGTTCCCGAGTTCGTGCAGTCCCTTCGTGTATTGCCACGTCGCCATGGGGCTCCTCCCTGTTCGCGATCGATATCCGGTACGGGCGTACGTGCGTTTCCCGCATCCTGCATGAATCGCCCGTACGGGGCGTCTTGGTCTCTTAGCATAGCGGGCCCGCAGTCGCTGCAGAGCCGGCATGGCACCTCGATCGGTACCAGGCGTCCCACTTGCCTCGGATCGTGCGCGGGACCAGAATGCGGCCTCGGCCCCGCAGACAAGGCCACGTGGCATGCTGCAGGGCCCGTGCCTGAAGTCGCCCTGACCGCCGAGCATATCAATGGAGGCACTAATGATTTCGAAACGTCTTGATCGATGGCGCACGCCGATATTCAGGATCGCCGCGGCCCTCAGTCTGGGTTTATCGAGCGCTGCGCTCGCGGCTGACTATCCGACGAAGCCGATCCGGTTTCTCGTCGGGGTGGCGCCCGGTGGCGGCACGGACTTCATGGCGCGCTTTGTCGGGCAGAAGCTGAACGAAGCGTGGGGCCAGGCGGTCGTCGTCGACAACCGGATCGGCGCCACCGGTCTCATCGCGATGGAGATGCTGGCGAAGGCGGCGCCGGACGGGTATACGCTGATCGTCTTCAACGTCGGCCACATGATGTCGGCTCACCTCGCCCGAAAAGTGGCGTTCGATCCGGTGAAGGACTTCGCAGCCGTCAGCCTGATGGCGAACGGCACCAGCCTGTTGGGCGTGCATCCCACTATTCCAGCGAAGACGGTTCGCGAATTCGTCGAGTACGCGAAATCCCGTCCGGGCAAGTTGAGCTATGCCTCCGGCGGGGTCGGCGGCATTCAGCACCTGGCCACGGAATTGCTCAAGCGCGAAGCCGGCGTCGATGTGGTACACGTGCCCTACAGGGGGAGCGGTCCGGGCACGCTGGCGCTGTTGAGCGGGCAAGTCCAGGTGTTCCTCACCAATGCGCTGGCGCTCATTCCGCACACGAGGTCCGGCAAGGTCACCGGCCTCGCAGTCACGGGTGACAAACGCATGAAGGTCGCCTCGGAGATCCCGACGTTCGCGGAGGCAGGCTACCCCACGGTGGACGTGAGTCTGTGGCAAGGCATGTTCGCGCCCGCCGGTACGCCGCGTGCGGTCATCGACAAATTGAGCAAGGGCATTGCGGCAGCGGTACGCACACCCGAGGCCACGAAACTGCTCGAAGCCCAGGGTGCCGAGCCGGCGGGGTCCACGCCCGAGGAGTTCGGCCGCTACGTGCAAAAGGAGCGCGAGCGCTGGCTCAAGGTCGTGCGCGATGCAAAGATCACCGCAGAGTAAGAGGGATCGAATGAGCCAGGCCGCATCATCGTCTGCCGCGCCGCAGACCCTCGTCGACAAGATCTGGAAGCGTCATGTGGTCGCGGAGGACGGCGGCGAATTGTTGCTGCACGTCGATCGCGCCTTCATCCATGAGGGCGCGTCGCACGCGTTCGACAAACTGCAGGAGGAAGGCCGCAGCGTTGCGCGGCCTCGGCAGGTGTTCGCATTCACGGACCACTACGTGCCCACCACCGGGCGCGACAAGGGTGTGGACGGCATCGTGAATCCCGAGATCCGCAACATGGTGGTGCAGCTGCACGCGAATTCGGCGAAGCACGGCATCACGCTCTTCGGCATCGACGATCCGCGTCAGGGCATCCTGCATATCGTGCCGCCCGAGCAAGGCATCACCCAGCCCGGGCTGCTGATCTGCGGCGCCGATTCGCACACCGCGACGCACGGGGCATTCGGCTGCATCGCGTTCGGCATCGGTGCCTCCGAAATGATGCACGTGATGGCAACGCAGGCGATCTGGCAGCGGCGGCAGAAAGCCATGCGCATCACGATCGACGGCCCACTGGGCTTCGGCGTCTCGCCCAAGGACATCATCCTCGCGATCATCGCGAAGATCGGGGTCGATGGCGGCACCGGCCACATCGTCGAGTATGCCGGCAGCGCGATTCGCGCGCTCAGCATGGAAGGCAGGATGACGGTCTGCAACATGTCCATCGAGGCTGGCGCACGGGCAGGGATGGTCGCGCCGGACGAGACCACGTTCGCTTACCTCGAAGGGCGTCCCTATGCGCCCAAGGGCGCGCAATGGGACGAAGCGCTGACGCTCTGGAAGTCGCTGCCCTCCGACGCGGGGGCGCACTTCGACCGCGAGGTGGCGCTCAATGCCGCCGACATCGCGCCGATGGTGACCTGGGGCACCAACCCTGCCCAAGGTTCGCCGGTGACAGGCGTCGTGCCCAATCCTCGCGATATCGCGGATGCGGTCGTGGCGCAGGAAGTGGCTTCGGCGATCGAGTATCAGGGGCTCACGCCCGGCATGGCGCTATCCGACATCCGCGTCGACAAGGTTTTCATCGGTTCGTGCACCAATGGCCGCATCGAAGACATCCGGGCCGCCGCCGAAGTGGCGAAGCTCGGCAAGGCGATCGTGCCCGCATGGGTGGTACCCGGGTCGCAACTCGTCAAGCGTCAGGCGGAGCAGGAAGGGCTCGACGTGGTCCTGCGAAACGCCGGCTTCGAATGGCGCGAACCCGGATGCTCGCTATGCACGGCCATCAATGGCGATCAGCTGCAACCCGGCGAGCGCTGCGCATCGACCTCGAACCGAAACTTCAAGGGCCGGCAGGGCACGGGGGGGCGCACGCATCTGGTCAGTCCGGCGATGGCCGCCGCGGCAGCGATCAAGGGGCATCTGACGGATGTCCGCGATCTGCGCAACGAAGCATAGCCACCAATCGAATCGCCCGATGATCCGCATCGGTCCGGGCGCTCGGACCGCACTGCAGAGCCGAACACGAGGACAGGCGTATGAATCCCTTCACCCGCATCACCGCCATCGCCGTACCGATCGACGAACCGAACGTCGATACCAATCAGCTGTGCCCGACGCGCTTCAACAAGGTGCCGCGCGGTTCTGCGTACGCGCGCATCCTGTTTCACGATCGGCGCTTCAATGCCGACGGCAGCGAGAAAGAACACATCCTGAACGCGGAACCGTTCAATCGTGCGCAGATCATCGTGGCGGACCGCAACTGGGGCAGCGGTTCCTCGCGCGAAAGTGCGGTCTACGCGCTTTACGAGTTCGGCATTCGATGTGTCATTGCTCCGAGCTTCGCCGACATTCACCTCAACAACTGCTACAAGAACGGGCTCCTCCCGGTCGTGATGGACGAAGCGCAGTGCGAGGCGATGCGCAAGCAGTTGCGCGACCATCCCGGGTCGACCATCAGCGTCGATCTCGCCGCCCAGACGGTGACCGATCCGCAAGGCAAGGTGCATCGCTTCGAGATTCATCCCGTGCGCAAGAAGTGTCTGCTCGAAGGGCTCGACGACATCGCTCGAACTCTGCAATACAAGCAAGCGTTCGTAGCCTTCGAGGCACAGTACCGCAAGGAGCGGGGATGGCTTTACGCGTAGTCGGTCGCTCTTGGTTGGCCGCGAGCTTGTCGACGAAAAGAAAAAGGAGGCAGTGACATGCCCGCCCATCGCGGATCACAGGCGGGCGAGTACCGCTACGCGGATGTCGACGTTCGACCGTTCGATGCCGCGCTCGGCGCGGAAGTGCGCTGCGGGGATTTGCGCCATCTGTCCGATGCGCAGTTCGAGCAGATTCGGGCTGCATGGCTCGATCATCTGGTCCTCGTCTTTCGCGGGCAATCGCTGACCGATGACGATCTGATCGCCCTGGGCCGCCGCTTCGGCGAGATCGATGACACCGTGCGCCCGCAGCCCACCGATCAGCCGGGGCAGCCGAGCCGGCAACTTGCGTTGACGATCGTCTCCAATGTCGTCGAGAACGGCAAGCCGATCGGCGCGCTGTCGAACGTCGATCTCGTTTGGCACACCGACATGTCGTATATCGAAGTCCCGCCCGATGCGAGCCTGCTGTATTCGCTGGAGGTCCCCGAGACCGGCGGCGAAACGGGATTCAGCAACATGTACCTCGCGCTGGAGACCCTGCCGGCGGACCTGCGCCATCGAATCGAAGGCTTGCAGATCAAGCACGATGCCACGCACAACAGCGGCGGATTTCTGCGCAAGGGTTTCGACTTTCCGAGCGATGTGTCGCGCTCTCCTGGGCCGAGCCATCCGGCGGTGCGTACCCATCCCGAAACGGGGTGCGATGCGCTCTTCCTAGGTCGACGGCCGTACTCGTACGCGCACGGGCTCGCGTTGACCGAATCGGAGTCGCTCCTCGATCGGCTGTGGGCCCATGCGTCGCGACCGGAACTGGCGTTCTATCACCGCTGGTCGGTGGGCGACGTGGTCATCTGGGACAACCGCTGCACCATGCATCGCCGAAACGCGTTCGACAATGCCGCGCGTCGGGTCATGCATCGCACGCAGATCAAGGGCACGCGGCCGTTTGCTTCGCCCGATGCGGACCCGAAGACGGCACATCCGCGTGGGATGGCGACGAAGGTCGGCGCATAGGGCGCGATCGGTTTCGTCCGCTCCGGATTCGAGGCCACGACGCTTCGGAATTCAAGCGGTCAACAACCCGCGTTCCAGGCCGACTCCGGTTGTCGTGGCCCCAGGGCTGCCGTTGCCTGGATTCGCTTACGAGGCGTATTCGGAAAACACCGGCACCTGATCGCCCGCACACGACCACTGCGAACGCGAGCCGGCGAATATTCTTGCCTGCGGCGGAATTGGCGTCTCGTCGTCGAGCGAGCCGGCAGGAATCATGACGATATCGGTGCCGGCGGCCTGGCGCGGCAGCCGGCTGCCGCAGGTGACGCAGAACTGATTGGTGAAGCGCTTCGCTTCCGGCACCTTGAATGACCGGATCTGATCCTCCCCGCTTGTCCATGCAAGCGTTCCCGGCTGCAGGAAGAGGTTCGATGCGTGCCCGGTGCCGGTCGCCTTGCGGCAACGGGTGCAATGGCAGTGATAGAACCGGGTGGGTTCGCCGCTGACTTCGTACTTCACTGTGCCGCAGAGGCAGCTGCCCTTCAACGTGGTCTGTGACATCGCAGGCTCCCGTTCGAGTGTCAGTCCACAGCATAGGCGACGACACTCCGAAGTAAAAGCCCCTATCTCAGCGCTGGGGCAATGCGCCGCAGTGGCTATCGCACGGTGTCGCACGGCTGTGCCCGGTCGCGCGCACTCTTTCGATCGAAGCGGGTATGGTACTGCGATGAGAAACGCCTCACGCCGACGCTGCGGCTTCTTGCTTCAGGTCGTGCGTTTGGTGATCCACCAGACGTGAATAGAAGCCGGGACGGCGCAGCAGTTCGTCATGCGTGCCCCGTTCGAGTACGTGCCCCTCACTCAGGACGAGAATCTGGTGTGCATCACGGATGGTCGACAGGCGGTGCGCAATCAGCAGCGTCGTACGATCACGCATGAGGGTGGTCAATGCGCTGCGTACCTGCGCTTCGCTGATCGTGTCCAGATGCGAGGTGGCTTCGTCGAGCACGAGGATGGGGGCGTCCTTGAGGAACGCGCGGGCAATGGCGATGCGCTGACGCTGGCCGCCGGAGAGCTGAACGCCACGCTCTCCTACCCGGGTTTGGAGTCCGTCGGGGAGATCGGCCACGAAGTCGGCGAGGGCCGCTTGCTTCATGGCCTGGTGCATTTCCTCCGCCGATGCGTCGGGTTTCGCGAGCCGCACGTTCGCTTCGAGGGTATCGTTGAAGAGATACGTGTCCTGGGCGACGAGCGCGATGTGACGGCGCAGTTCGTCGAGCGGCAGGTCACGCAGGTCGACGCCGTCGAGCGTAACGACACCCGCATCCGGATCCCAGAAGCGCAGCAGCAGATTGGCAATCGTCGTCTTGCCTGCACCCGATCGACCCACGAGTGCGACCGTTGTGCCGGGTGCAGCCGTGAAGCTCACCTGAGCGAGGGCGGGTGCTTCGCGCCCCTGGTAAGTGAAACGCACGCGGTCGAACGCGATGCCGATGCCTCCGCGCTTGAGCGGCAGGGTCGAGCGTCCGTCGACGATACGCTGCGGCTCGTCGTGAACGACATGCAGCCGCCTTGTCGAAGCGATCGTGTCTGCAAGCTGCCGACTGACCTGCGCGATCTCGGAGACGGGCAGAAAGGCAGCGACCGAAATCAGGATGAAAAGCGGCAACATCGTCGGCGCGAAATGGCCCTGCGCGACCAGCTGGGCGCCGACGAGGGCAACGCTCAGCCCACCGAGCCCGGTTGCGATCTCGAGGCGTTCCGATTGTCGTGCGAGATCCGCGAGCAAGGCGAGTCGCGTCGTCTGATAGCGTTGCACCAGGGCCAGGAAGGAGGATCGGCGTGCGCTCGTTGCGCGAAACGCCATCAATTCCGCGAGCCCCTGGATCGTTTCGGTGACGTGCGCGCCGAGTTGCCCGAGGGCAGCGCGGGCGCGCGAGGCGGCTTCGTCGACGGACCGGCGATGGAAGACGGGCGCGAGTCCCGCATAGGCCAGGAAAGGCAGCAAGGCCGCGGCCATCCCCCAGGACGCATGGACGAGCCAGGCAAGCACACCCAGCGGGATGACGATGGCCACGATGGCCGGGGCAACGGTGTGCGCGAAGAAATACTCGACGGTCT
>JBIKKL010000216.1:0-7616 GCA_044360365.1 Burkholderiales bacterium
TCGCCCGGCTAAGCATTCACGGCGTAGCCCAGCGGCGTGCCCAGAACCGTCGTCCGCTCCATATACCGGTTCTGCGTCTGATCGAAGTCGCCCAGCGCTTCGTGCAGCGTGCAGCGGTTGTCCCAGACGACGATATCGTGCGCTCGCCACTGATGTCGGAACACGAACTCCGGCCGGGTCGCATGACGATTGAGGTAATCGATGAGCGGCCGGCTTTCCTCTTCGCTCATGCCGTCGAAGCGCCTGACCTTCTCGCCGAGGAAGATGCATTTGCGACCGGTCTCGGGATGGACGCGCGCCACCGGATGCGCCACTGGCGGACTGATGCGCTGCTGCTCGGCAGCGTGTGCCTGATCGGCATTCGTCGTCTCGAGCTTGCGGGTGCCCGCGAAGTGGATCGCATGCAAGCCTTCGATCAGCTTCTTCATCCCGGGCGACAGCGCTTCGTAGGCAAGGTACATATTGGCGAACATCGTGTCGCCGCCCACCTCCGGCACGCGCCAGGAACGCAACGCCGACGCCTGGGCCGGACGCAGCGTCTGCGACATGTCGGTGTGCCAGCGACGACCGGCGTAGCGGGATACCGAGGGCGATCCGTCGGCGTTCGCCTCGTTGGTCACCACCATGAGGTGCGGATACTCGGGATGGCGGTCGCTCGGAAAGGCCTCGTGGCTGTCGAGCGCGCCGAATCGCGCACTGAATTCGATGTGCTGCTCGCGGGTGATCTCCTGCCCCCGAAACAGCAGTACGCAGTGATCGAGAAACGCTCGATAGATCTCGCCGAAATCGGATTCGGTGAGCTTCGTCACGTCAATGTTGCACACTTCCACGCCGAGCGGATGCGACAGGCGTCGCAATTCGAGTCCCATGGTCATCTCCTCCGATCCTGGCCGGCGCGCATCCTTCGCCGCGGCCATCACAACGTCAAGCTTACAACCGCGCTACGACGAGCGGCACGAACATTTCGTCCTCGGTCGCACCGCCGTGGTTACCCACCATCACGTGCGCGTTCTCGCCAGGCACCCGATCCTTGATGGTTGCGTGCTCGCGCATGACGAGCGCCACATCGCCCACTCGCTCGGCGAGCCGCGGGTGCGCCGCACCGGGGCCAAACCAGCCGGCATCGACCAGTTCGCGGCTGGGGCGAACGTCGGCCAACCCACCGAGTACCGAACGCGCCCGCCCCATGAAATCGTCCGCGGCCCCGGGCACCACGTGACAGAACGCGACGCGAGGCTCGCCCGTCAACGGCAGACGCAGCAGCCGCACCAATTCCGGATGGTCGCCGAGTTCCAGCGCCTGCGACCTCGGGGTATCGATGAAGCCATGATCCGCACTCATGACGAGCACGGTGTCCGTGCCGACGAGACGCTTCAACAGCTGCGAAAACGCCTCGTCGATCGCCGCGAACCGCTTCGCCGCCTGACTGCTCCCGACCCCATGCACATGGGACACGGTATCGAACTCCGGATAGTACGCGTAGAGGTACTTGCGCTCCGAACCGCTGCGCACGACCGCATCGATGGCGTCGACCATCCCGGACAGGTTGTCGTAGCCGAGGCGTCTCGCTCGCCCGCCCATGTGAACGCTGTACTCCGAGTCGACGATGCGACGCTGGGAAACCACGAATGACTTGCAGGGCATCGCATCGAAGACGGACTCGTTCGGCAGCAGGGCAGACGGCCGAATGTCGAGCGACACGAGGGGCACCTCGTCGCCGCGCCGTCGAAACGGCAGGGGCGCCGCCACGACACCTGCTTCCGGGAACCATCCATGCCAGCCGATCAGCCCGTGTTCGGTCGGACTGCGGCCCGTGAACGACGTCGTGATCGCACTCGCGGTCGTCGACGGATACACCGAGGTGATCCTGCCGGCCAGATACTCGCGCAGTGCACCCCCTCGCCCGACCCTGGCAAGATAGTTGTAGCCCAGACCATCCACGAGCATGAACACGATGTTGCGCACGCCCTCGATCGAGGCCGGCGGCAGCGCGGCGAGCGACGGATGCGCCGGTCTCCCGCCACGCGAAGCGAGAAACGACGCGATCAGATTGAGGAGACTGCCGTCGTGATACTGCGGAAACTGCATGAAACTCAAGCGATGTATCCCAGGGAAGGCGCCAACGCATGGCGGCGCACGAGGGTATCACGCAGCTTGTGCTGTTCGTGTGGATCCCGGGCATCGGCGAACGCGACGCTGCCGCCGCTCGACCAGGCGACCGGAACGCCGTCCCGGTAGAGGACGCGATTGCCGGTGAGTGCCGGCACCTTCGGCCCCGGCGTCAGTATGCCGACGAGATTGAGGGGGTCCGCCCCCGAGACCGCAACGAGCTCGCCGTTGCGGGGCGCACGACGAGCTTCGCGCAGTGCGCTCACTGCGTCCGGCAACGCGAACTGCTCGCCGGAGAACCCGCCGACGAATCGTCCGCCGCGGATCTCGCCTCGCGCCTCCAGGCGCCGAAACGCGCGCAGCAGATCGCGCCAGGGCGGCAGCCATCCGGATTCTCGCTCCAGAAGCTTCCAGAACACGACGCCGTAGCGCCTCAACAGCAGGCGCGCGACCTGTTCGACGGGATCGACGCCGCCCGCCTGCGATGCGCCCGGCATGACGCGTCGAGTCAAGGTCCACCGACCGGCATCCTCGATGCCGAACAGCGCAACCCGCCGGCGCCGCTTGCCCCCGGCGATCGGCTTGCGGCGATCGAGGGGCAGCAGCAGTGCGCGCAGGCCGATGAAGCTGTCGGCGGTCAGCAGGCCGAGCGAAACCAGTTCGGCAATCGATTCCTCGGCCTGGGTGCGAAGCAGGCCGCTGCCGTGCACGATCTCGTCGAAGAACGACGCACCGTGCGTAGCAAGATAGTCGTGGACCGCCTGCGTCGACGAGCGCAGCATGGGAACCTCGACGTTCGGCGTCAGCGCCGCAATCAGCGGCAGATTGCGACGCGTGAGCAGCGTGATCGGCGTGACCTTGACCGGCCAGCCCACGCTCGGGGTCGTTCCGGGCTCGGGCCGGGGACGCGATACGCGCATCCATGCGGCGCGACCTTTCAGACAGAGTTCGTCCAGCCACTCGGGATCGTAGTCGCTCACGCGTGCGGGAAGCAGGTCCACCTCCCACGCGGCAGCTGGCGCCTCGAAGCCTTCGAGCAGGCCGATGATCGCCGCCACTGCGTCAGGCCCGGACATTCGCGAATCGCCCGCGACGTGTTGCCATTGCAGCAGAAAGCGCATGCAATCGGCTGCGCTCACCGGCTCGATCTCGGCGCGCAGACGCTTCACGGTATAGCGATGGATGCGAGCCAGCAGCCGGCGCTCGCACCACTCGAGGCCACCGTCGGGCAGGGTGAACTGCCCGCGCATCGCGAAACCCTCGGCTTCCAGCCGGATCAAGGCGCCATTGATCTCAGCGACCTGCAATCCCAGCACAGCGGCAAGATCCACAGCACGCACTGGACCGGACGCCTCGAGGCGTCCGCGCACGATCTCGACCGTCGCTGCTTCGCGCTCCAATACGACTCGCGTGAACTCCTCCGGGATGATCGCATCCCCGGACTCATGCAGATTCAGCGCGGCCGCACGCCAAACCGGCAGTCGCTCGACAGCCGTCCACAGCACAGGGCCTTCGGTGATGCGCAACGAGGTGACCCGCCGCTGGATCGCCAGGCGCTCGATCAAATCGCGCCAGCCCGGCGTCGCGTCGATCTCTGCATCGTTCAGCGCATGCATCCACATCAATGCATCGTGAAGTTCGTCCGGCGTCTCGGCATTGGGCCAGGCTTCTTCGCGCACGCGCGCGATGGCGTCCGGATCGAGCCGTCCCAGATCGGAGGCGCTCTCGGGATCGAGCCAGCGTCGGCTGACGACGGCCTGCGTGCGCCGTTCCTCGAGCGGCGCATCGTCCAGGAAGGCATAAGGCTTCGCGGTAAGTATCTCGGCGGCGAGAGGAGAGGGTTCGGTCACATCCTTTGCAACGATGCGGATGCGGCCTGCCTCCTTGGCTGCGAGCAGTCGTTCGAGCCCATGGATATCCATCGCGACCTGGAGGCAATCTTCGAGCGTCTGCGCGACGAGCGGATCGTCCGGAATCTCGCGATCGCCGGCGATGTTCTCTGCACACGCGAGCTGATCGGGAAACACGGCAGCCATCAGATCTTCGGCGATCATGCGCTGCAATTGCGTAGGCACCTTCCTGCCGCCGCGGGATCTCGGCAGCGCGAGTGCAATGGACGCATTCCAGCGCCATCGCGTCGCGAACATCGGCGCAGCGAGCAGCGCCTGGATCAGGACAGGGCGCACCGACGACGAATGCAGATACGCGCCGACTTCCTCCAGCGGAAAGCTGTGGCTGGTACCGAGAGAGAGCACGATGGCATCCTCGGTCGCTGCCGCCTGCAGTTCGAAGTTGAACTTGCGGCAGAAGCGCTTGCGCAGCGCCAAACCCCACGCCCGGTTGATGCGGCTGCCCCAGAGCGAGTGCACGACGAGCTGCATCCCGCCGGATTCATCGAAGAAGCGCTCCAGTACGATGGTATCGAGCGTCGGCAATACGCCGAGCGCCGTTCGCGCAGCCGCAAGATAGTCAACCACCTGCGCAGCCGCCGAACTCACGATGCCGACCTCCGCGACCAGCCATTCGAGAGCCGATTCACGACCGCCGCCTTGCAGCTTCTCGTCGATCGTGCGGACGAGCCGCGATACGGAGTGCGACAGTTCGTCCGAGCGCGCCGGGGCCTCGCCGAACCAGAACGGAATGGTCGGCGGTTGGCCCGCGGCGTCCTCGACCCGCACGCGTCCGGCCTCGACGCGCAGGATGCGATACGACGCATTGCCGAGCTGGAAGATGTCGCCCGGAATGCTTTCGACCGCGAAGTCTTCGTTCACCGACCCGACGCGATGCTCCTCGGGTTCGAGAACGACATCGTAGTCGGCCGTATCGGGGATCGTGCCGGCGCTCGTCAACGCAGTGATGCGCGCGCCTCTGCGCGCCGTGAGGCGCCTGTTCACGGCATCGCGATGAATATGAGCACTCTGCCGCCCGTGCCGTGTCGTATAACCGTTGGCGAGCATGTGCAGAATCTCCGCGTAGGCCTCGCGCGTGAGATTGCGATAAGGGTAGGCCCGCCGAACCAGCGCATGCAACGCATCCTCGCCGACCTCGCCGCACGCCACCTCCGCCACGATCTGCTGGGCCAGTACATCGCGCGGCGCTTCGGGAATACTGACGCGATCGAGTTCGCCGCGACGCACCGAATCGAACATCGCCGCCGCAGCGATGAGTTCGTCGCGTGAGGTCGGAAACAGCCGCCCCTTGGGCGTGCCGGCGACCGAATGGCCCGCGCGCCCCACGCGCTGCAGGAAAGTGGCGATGGTTCGGGTCGAGCCGAGTTGAACGACGAGATCGACGTCGCCGATGTCGATCCCGAGTTCGAGCGAGGCCGTGGCGACGAGCGCTTTCAATTCGCCGCGCTTGAGCCGCTGCTCGGCATCCAGTCGCTTGTCGCGGGCCATGCTGCCGTGATGCGCCGTCACGCGTTCGTCGCCCAGGCGCTCGGAGAGATGACGCGCCGCGCGTTCGGCGAGCCGGCGCGTGTTGACGAACACCAGCGTCGTGCGATGCTGCTCGATCAGCTTCGCGACCCGATCGTAGACTTGCGACCACACCTCGGTCGACATGACGGCTTCGAGCGGCGCGGGCGGAACCTCGATCGCCAGATCGCGTTCCCGCACGTGTCCGGCATCGACGATGGTGCATGCTTCGCTCTCATCGGCCCCCACCAGGAAGCGCGCGACGAGATCGATTGGCTTCTGCGTCGCGGAGAGCCCGATGCGATTGAGCCTTCGCCCTGCCAGCGACTGCAATCGCTCGAGGCTGAGCGCCAAGTGCGACCCGCGCTTGTCCGGGGCCAACGCATGGATCTCGTCGACGATGACCGTACGCACGGTCGAGAGCATCTTGCGACCGGACTCCGCACCGAGCAGGATGTACAGCGATTCCGGCGTCGTCACCACGATGTGAGGCGGCTGGCGCCGCATGCGGTTTCGATCAGCCTGCGGCGTGTCGCCGGTGCGCACCATCGCGCGTATGGGGATCTTCGGCAGCCCCATGTGTGCGAGCTGCGCCTGTATGCCCGCGAGCGGCCATTCGAGGTTCTTCTGAACGTCGTTGGACAGTGCCTTCAGCGGCGACACGTAGACGATGCGCGTTTCGTCGGCCAACGTGCCCTGCAAGCCCTCGCGCACCAGCGCGTCAATGGCGGCGAGAAAGGCCGCGAGCGTCTTGCCTGATCCGGTCGGCGCGGCGATGAGCACGTGGCGATCGGCCTGGATCGCTGGCCAGGCTTCGACTTGCGGCGGTGTCGGCACCGGGAAAACCGAACGAAACCATGCTGCAACGGCGGGATGGAAGCGGTCGAGCACGTCGGGCGAGTTCATGGTGACAGGCGAATAGGGGCGCGGGGCAGCGATGTCAAACGCCGCCCGCGCCGTTCATCCGACCATATGCGTACTCGCCTCGCGCCACGTGACGTCGGCGTTCTCGCGTGCAGCCGCTTCGAGGAGTTGAACCAGCGGCACGGCACGCTGACGCATGCTGACCATGGGTTGGGAGCGTTCATCATCCTTCTCGTCTTCATCGCGCGGCGCGTTGCCCGAGGGTCGGTCGCCGACGGTCTGCACGGCGTGCTGCAATCGCGCCAGCGCTGGCGCGATATCCGGGCCGAGCAACGCCCCGGGCACCGCACCCGTCTGGCCCATGTGCTTGAGCAGTTCGATGGCGACGTCGCCGAACAGGGTGATGTCGGCCGAAACCTTGGTACTGAACGTGACGAGCATGTGTAGCTCCTTCGTGTTGATGGCCGTCGGGCACTTCGCAACTCGCGCGCCCAGATCCGCCGTCGGTTGCCGTGTTCCGATCGTGCTGTTAGTGTGAGCTTACTCTTGGAACGCGCCGCGTTCGAGCTGTGTGGACAACAATCCAGCCGAATCCGGGCCGCGCCGCACCCGAGGACGAAGAGGAGCCCGATGGAAAAGGATCCAGGCATCGAGGTATCGATCGACCACGGCATCGCGACCGTGTTGCTGCAAGGCGAGAAGTCGATCAACGCCTTCGGGCGCTCGCTGCTCACACAGCTTGTCCACGCGCTTACGGATCTGCGCAAGCGAACGGAACCGCGCGTGGTGGTGCTCACCGGACCGAAGGGCGGCGCCTTCCAGGGGGGCATGAACATCGTCGAAATGGCACAGCTCGACGCCGTTACGGCGCGCGACTTCATCACCCTGCTGCATGAGGCATGTCACGCGCTGCGCGAACTGCCCGTCCCCAGCATCGCGCGTATCGAAGGCTTCTGTCTCGGCGGCGGAATGGAACTTGCAGCCTCGTGCGACCTTCGCATCGGCGCCATGGGCAGCCGCTACGGCATGCCCGAGGTGCAAGTCGGGCTCCCCTCGGTCATCGAGGCGCGACTGCTGCCTACGCTCATCGGCTGGGGCAAGACGCGCGAACTGCTCTACCGCGGCCACTATATCGATGCAGCCGAAGCGCATCGCATCGGCTTCCTGCAGGCCGTTGCCAACGTGGGTGAACTCGACAGCACCGTCGCGAGATTCACCGCCGACATC